>NZ_JADNEM010000072.1:0-2269 GCF_015552275.1 Holdemania sp. 1001302B_160321_E10
TGAGTCCCATTTCTGGAACTCATCTGCGTCTTTCTTGTTTCGGTTTTTCTCTCACCAACACTATTTTTGAAAGAGCCATTCTTTTTCAAAAAAAGCGACTGATTGCTCAATCGCTTTTTAGACTCACTTATTTGCCGATCTGCTTGGCAACTTCTTCTGCGAAGTTTTCTTCGCGCTTTTCCAGACCTTCGCCGACAGCGTAACGAACGAAGCTTTCGACTTCCGTGTTCGCAGCCTTCAGGATCTGAGAAACCTTCTGGTTCGGATCCTTGAAGAACGGCTGGTCAACCAGGCACATTTCCTGCAAGGACTTGCTCAGACGGCCTTCAACGATACCCTGCAGCACTTTTTCCGGCTTGTTGGCCAGGGATTCATCGTTCTTCATGATTTCCATCTGAACGGTTCTTTCCTTTTCAACAACGTCTGCCGGCATGTGGTTGCGGGAAACATAGCTCGGGCTCATCGAAGCGACCTGCATCGCCATATCTTTGGCGACTTCCGCATTATCGCTGTTCTTCATGACCACACAGGCGCTGATCTTGCCGCCCATGTGCATATACGTTCCAAAAATGTCGTTGTCTGCTTTTTCAACGATTTCAAAGCGGCGCAGCGTGATCTTTTCGCCGATCGTCGCGGTGGCGTCGATGAACTTGCTTTCCAGCGTCGCTCCATTGACATCCAGCGCTAACGCTTCTTCCAATGTCTTCGGAGCCGCTTTCAGAATCACGTCGGCAGCGGTATTGATCAGATCCAGGAACTGTTCGTTCTTGGCGACGAAGTCCGTTTCCGAGTTCACTTCGATCAGGCACGCGCGGTTGCCGTCGGTGACGACGCGGGTCAGACCTTCAGCCGCGATCCGGCCAGCCTTCTTCGCCGCTTTGGCGATTCCCTTTTCGCGCAGCCATGTGATCGCCGCTTCCATGTCGCCGTCGCATTCGGTCAGGGCTTTTTTGCAGTCCATCATGCCTGCGCTGGTTCTTTCGCGCAGTTCTTTAACTAATGCAGCGGTAATTGCCATGATTATTCAGCCTCCTTCGCAGCCTCTGCCGGTTTCGCTTCTGCAGCCGGAGCCGCTTCCGCAGCCTTGGCGGCTTCTGCGTTTTCGCGTCTTGGTGTGAAACGCTTGTTATCGCCGTAGCGGTTGTTGCGCGGACGGCGTTCTTCGTTTCTCTGACGGCGGCGGCGTTCGTTTTCTTCCGCCTGCTGTTCAACGTTGATGATGACTTCCTTCATCGTGATGTCTTCGGCTTCCTGATCTTCCTGGTAAGCATAGCTTAACAGACCGCCCTTGGTTTCAACGATCGCATCCGCCAGTACGCCGATGATCAGCTTCACCGAACGAATTGCGTCATCGTTGGAAGGAATCGGGAAATCGACTTCTTCCGGATTGCAGTTGGTGTCAACCATCGCAAAGACCGGAATGTTCAGCTTCTTCGCTTCTGCAACCGCGTTGTGTTCTTCCTTCGGGTCAACAACGAAGATCGCATCCGGCAGCTTCTTCATTTCTTTGATGCCGCCTAAGAAGTTTTCCAGACGAGCTGCTTCCTTGCGGATCTGAGCAACTTCCTTCTTCGGATAGACGTTGATCGAGCCGGAAGCTTCCATTTCTTCAATTTCCAGCAAACGCTTGATGCGCTTCTGAATCGTGCGGTAGTTCGTCAGGATGCCGCCCAGCCAACGCTGGTTGACATAGAAGGAACCGGACCGCAGCGCTTCGTCCAGAACGACGCTCTGAGCCTGCTTCTTCGTGCCGACAAACAGGACCTTGCCGCCCTTTTCCGCAATCGCCTTCATCGCTTCATACGCTTCGTCCAGCTTCTGCTGAGTCTTCGCTAAGTCGATGATGTAGACGCCGTTTTTCGCCGTGTAGATATACGGTTTCATCTTCGGGTCCCAACGACGGGTCTGGTGTCCGAAATGAACGCCGCTTTCGAGCATTTTACGCATAGATACAACTGACATTTTTAATTTCCTCACTTTCCGTTATATCCTCCATCACTTCCAACACTGCAACTCGATCGCTCAAGCACGGAGCAGTGAATCCATGATGTGTGTAGTGCACCCTTGATTCGCGGATGCCATGTACTAATATACCATAAGGCACTCCTGGATGCAATCCAAAAGTGCCTTGTTTAAGCCTGATTTTAACTAAAGTGAATTGAAAAAGTAAACGCAGCCTTAAGACTAAAAGGAATTGCATTTACTTTTGCAAAGACGCGGACTGCATTTACTCGTGCAAATGAGTTATAGTCATCTTGTATCTCCCTGT
>NZ_JADNEM010000073.1:0-1931 GCF_015552275.1 Holdemania sp. 1001302B_160321_E10
CACTCCCGCGAAGCGATGATTTTACGCAAAATGAGAAATAACGCGATCAAGAAGATCCCGAAGGATTTCAGTGATGCTTTCATGGCCAAGGCGTATGAATCTACGTTTGAAGACTACGATCAGTATCGTGACGATCGAATTGATAAAGAAGGAGCAGTTGACGCAGAAGTCGCTGAGCAGGCAGGAAGCCGCCCAGTACAAGACGATATCCCGGCGATTCCTCAACAGGTCGAGAGCGTACAAAAGGCCCCGGAAATCAAGCTTAATGAAGCCGAGAAGGTCGCTGTGTCGGCTGACCCGTTCTGACCATGGAATTCCGTTGTTTGGCCAGCTCATCCGCTGGCAACTGTTATCATATTACATTAAATCGTAAAGACTTGCCTCCGGTAGTGCTGCTACTGGAGGCTGGCCTTCCCTATGCTGAGCTTCTGCGCCGTATGACCTCTGAGGGGCTCGACTTACGGCCCGTAGACGCTGTTTTAATCACGCATAACCACAAGGACCACTGCGCTGCTTCCGGCGATCTGCAACGCCGCGGGAAGCGTGTGTATGGCAACCGGTTGATCGTTGGAGAGGACCAGAGCACACTGCTGGAGGCCGGCCGGATTAAGACCGTCGCTGCGGAAACCAGAGTTTACCCGTTTGTCGTTGAGCATGACGCAGAGGATAGCCTGGGTTTTGTGATTTACACTGATATGGAGATGATCCTGTTTGTCAATGATTGCAAATACTTTGCGGAGGATCTTTCACAGCAGCAGTTTGATTATGTATTTATTGAGTCCAACTATGACGGTCAGGTGATCCACTTTGCTTACGAGGCTGCCAAAGAGCAGCATAACGAGGTCGATATCAAACGTTATGAGCGCATTTTAAACAGCCACATGTCGATTAAGCATACCTGCGATCAGCTCAAAAAACTGGATCTCAGCAACTGCAAAGGCATATTTTTGATGCACTTATCTGACCGTCACGCCAACCCCAATTTGTTTAAACAAAGGGTTCAGAAACAGTTCGGAAAGCCTTGCTTTGTGTGTCGAAAAAGCGGGGGTATTTTGTAAAGGAGGTGCTCTTATGTATGACGGTTATATTAAATTGCACCGAAGAATTTTAGATTGGGATTGTTATAGTGACGCAAATACGTTCCGCTTATTTTTACATTGTTTGTTAAATGCAAATTGGAAGGATGGAGTGTTTAAGGGGGTTAAAATTCCGCGCGGAAATTTGGTCACAAGTCTGCCTAAATTAAGTCAAGAACTGCGTCTTACGGAACGCCAAATAAGGACAGCCATTGAGCACCTCAAAACGTCAGGCACGATAGCAGTCACAACATATTCAAAATTCCGCATAATAACGGTATTAAATTATGAACAATACCAAGATAGTGACAGCCAGAATGACAGCCAAAACGACATACAAAAAGTCATACAGATGACAGACAAGATGTCAGGCAATGTGTCAGGCATGTGTCAGGCAAGTGACAGGCAAACGACAACAATAGAAGAATTAAAGAAAGAAAGAAGTAAAGAAGTAAATAAAAAAACATATAGGTCGCTTGTCGATGAATACACGCCTGATCTCGATCTCAGAAAAGCCCTTGACGATTTTGTCGGAATGAGGAAAGCCATGAAGGGCTTTACCGTCAGGGCGTTGGAGCTTGCTTTATCAAAACTGGATAAACTGGCACAGGATGATCAGACAAAAATTAAAATTGTCAATCAGTCCATCGAGCGAAGCTGGAAAGGATTCTTTCCCATCAAGCAGAAAAGCCCTTTTACATCGCGACGACAGGACGTGCTGCCTGATTACTACCAACAGATGAAAGCTGGATCGGATCCGGAAGTCACAGATGAAACCGATTTCGACCGCGAAGAATTTGAAGAAATCCGCCGCAAATTAAAAGAACAGGAGAAGTAGAGATGGAAAGAAAATAC
>NZ_JADNEM010000074.1:0-1582 GCF_015552275.1 Holdemania sp. 1001302B_160321_E10
TCCGCAGGAAGCGTTTTTCATACTTACCAACATAAAAGACGATTAAAAAGGCGGTTTCTACCGCCTGAAATAAATCGTCATGTTCTTTTGCTTGTCAACTTCAATGTAATCAATCAAGGACTGCCAGAAATAGCGCTTTTGCTCATTGGTGAAGTCTTTATATTCATTTTCGAGAAAGCCGCTCAGAACGGCCTTAAATGGCTTGTAATCGGGTGCGGCTTTTTTTGTTTTCTGCTTGTCAACTTCTTCAAGCTGCTTTGTAAGAGATTTATATTCCTTTTCGTAATCGCTTAATTGAATCATATCGGCCAGGTATAGATCTTTAATCTTCGTAAGTTTGTTTTTGATCGATGCAGCATCTATTTTCTTTTCTTGTTTTTTGCTTTCTTCTTGTGCGATCTCAATCATGTATTCTTTTATTTGTTTTTCCACATTCTCCAACAAATAAGCTTCCACCACTTCCTCGCGGATCTGATGGATCTCAGTGCAGAATATCTTTTCTCCAATATTATTGGCTTTCCTTGCACAGCGATAAACAGCTTTTCTTGTCGCTCCGGGCTTGCTCAGCGGGAATGCGCCGGTCATGATATGTCCGCAGTATTTGCACCGCAGCAGACCACGAAAAATGTAAACGATACCGACCGCGCGATTTCGCACGCACATTTCTTTTCTTAGGCGTTCTGCTTCTTTCCACATTTCAATCGTGATGATCTGCGGATAATAATCGGGGATCCCCTTGTATTCTCCGGTATAGCATTTCTGACTCAAAAAGTGGGAAACGGTGGACGGTTCGCAATCATAGTCATATTTTCTCGCCAGCATTTCCCTGGCAGCCTGCCGGCTTCCGGTTTTAATGTACGTGTCAAATAAATCATAAATCATGGTCGCTTTTTCGTTCGTTACCCACTTGTGGTCCTTCACTTCGTAGCCGGTCGGACCAACGCCGAAGGTGACTTGTTTGTTCTTTCGTTTAAACTCGTTGACAGCCTTTATTCGCTCGCTTGTCTTGATCCGCTCGCGTTCAGCCAGGTTCACTTTCAGGTTAAATATAAAGCGACCGTCTGCGGTGCTGGTGTCGATATCGTCTTCATCCACGGCACGGAAGGATACGTTGTGCTTCTCAAATTGTTCAAGAAGCCGGTTCGCGTCCAACACGTTCCTGGAAAACCGATCGAGCTGCGTAAAAAGCACGATATCAGCGTTATCTAAAGAATCAAGCATTCGGCACAGTTCTTTTCTCTTTTTAATCGTTGCAGCGCTGATTCCATCGTCGATGAACGTATCGCAGATTTTGATGTGATTGACTCTGCAATGCTCTTCCATTCGTGCGATCTGAGCCGGAATGGAATACTTCTTTTGATTCCTTTCTTCAACGGATATTCGGGCATAAAGAAAACCTCGGAGCATAGTAATCTTCCTTTCATTTCTTCCTGATTTTTGGTAAAATGAAAGCGCAGAAAAAGAATGATTCGTGGTCATTTTAACTGCGCTGCAGCGATTGGCGTCGCTGCCGATCCTGCCAGTTGGCGCTGGCGGGATTTTTTTATTTGTTTTAATGCCGTATATGGCTTCTATCAAAAAT
>NZ_JADNEM010000075.1:0-1570 GCF_015552275.1 Holdemania sp. 1001302B_160321_E10
GATGTAATCAAGGTCTCGCTGCTTACTGGACTCCCAGGTTGCACGGTAGCTTTCAAGCGCCGCTTGATTGAGCACATAGCCACAATTTGGGCACACTTCTTTTTGTGATTCTGGTTGCGTATATTCCTCGGCATTTCTGGTGTGATATTCCTGCAACCGCTCCTGCCTTCTCGTTTCCAACTCCGCGATCTGCTGTTCAATGCTGGCAATCTTTTGATCATTGCCAAGAATTGCATTCTCAGCGGAAATCCGACGCCGGATTAAATCCTGTGCTTGACACTCAGCATCTTGTCTTACCTTTTCCAGCCGGCGAAGCTCCGCCTCAATCTGCCGGTTGTGCTCCTGTACTGCCTCCATGTCCTTTGTCCGGCTCTCAGCAAGCTTAAGGGTCATATCAGACAGTTGGAGTTTTGCCTCGTTGATCCGCGGATTGTCCCGGCCAGACAGCTGTACCTGTAAGCCTGACACTTGCTTGTCAATTTGATCAAGCGCCTCTTGAGCCTCTTTGAGCAGTGCTGGATCCACGTCCTGTACAGACTCCAGACCTTTAACTTGCTGCTCACTTGCCTCAATATCCTTTTTAACCGCTGTGACTTGTTGCTTGACAAACTTTTGCGCAAGTCCAGGATCATACTGATACCGCGCCATCAGATCACGAATTGTCAGCAGCGCCGGATCGGATGCAAAGACATCTTCATTACTTACATCGCCGATGATCTCAACGATAAAGCTTCGCAGCGTCTTATAGTCACACTCTTGACCGATGTAGTACGGGTCAATCAATGTCCGGGTCAGATCGAACTTTGATGTCTCAAGCTGTCGATCGGTGCCAAGCAGCTTAAGCAGCGCCCTTTTTGCCTCACTCTGTGTTTTGTACTTGGTGCCATCTATCCAATAATCGGTCGTATGCTGCAAGTCACCCGGCTCGCCGGATCCTTGCTGTCTTGGCCGCCAACCCTTATAAACTTTTTTGAGCGTGAAGGCATCACAGACTAGCTCGACGCTGACCTCGGCCTCCTCAATGTAGCCTGGCTTAAACGACTGATAGTTGGATGATCCATCAAGCAGCAAATCAGTCAGCGCCCAATAGATAGCCAGGATGGTATTTGTCTTGCCTTGCCGGTTCGGGCCCGCAAAAACGCTGCGGCTCGTAAGATCATATTCCGCATGTACAATATTGCGGAAATTCTCAATGATGACCTTTTTTATTTCCATCGTTATTCTCCTTCCGCCATCAAGCTGATACCCATTCTCAAGCCTGCTTCAAATGCCTCTATCTCCACGGCAGCAGCTATCTCTGTAGTTGCATCACTCAGCTTAGTTTTAGGTAATTCATCCTTAAAATAGGTATCCAATAACTTTTCATACTTTTCCCAAGCCAGATCATAAGTTTCTTCGCAATCGGGATGATTTAAGCTCCAAGTGTCATATAGTTGACGCATTATTGCATTCATGGCTATCTCCCTTCCGCCAGCTGGATCATCAGCTGGACATTTACATATATTTTCTGTGGCTATGTTTAACATTTTCCTGTGATACCTGGGCATAGATCATCGTTGTGTTGATCTCA
>NZ_JADNEM010000076.1:0-1498 GCF_015552275.1 Holdemania sp. 1001302B_160321_E10
AAAAGAAATTAGATAATAAAAAACAAGAGTTTTTTGCGTGAATTTGAAAAATCTCAAAATCTCAAAAAACATCAATACAAAAAGATTGAATCTCTTCAACTTTTTGTAATTTGAGATATAATATAGGTGGTTAGCTGGTGAACACAGTACCCGTCTTGCACATCCCATGGATTGTGCGAATTAGCTTGGTGATACAAGCTACCTTGGCAGCTTTCGACTTTAGTGGGGTTGATTGTTGCCTTTTCTTTTGATAGAAAGCGTTAATGGGATTCTCTTTCCTTGATCGTATACTACAGGTTACCGCTAAATATAAAATACATCTTAATCGTTTATTCCCTTTTTTGGAAATCGATAAATGATAGCCTTCTATGTCCCCTGATTCTGCTCTGTTGGGATCATTCCCCACATAGGCTACCATAGCGCCTCTGGTTTTGAATTTGCTTATATCGCCAAACTCTGCGATGATTCTTGAGGCCAGATTGGGACCGATACCATCAATACTTAAAATAATAGAGTAATAGGGCGTTGCTTTCGCAAGCTCTATAATTTTATCGAGCTTCGCCTCTGCCTCTTCCATCGTATCCTGGAGATGATGAATGTCATCGACCAACACCGCAACCCAAGCATCCTCTTTATCACAGCCCGGATACGTTTTGTTCGCAAACGCAATAACCTTCTCTGCAGTTTTCAAACAAACTTCAAAACTATGATCGGTTTGCTTATTCAGTTTTTTTGCCACTTTCTCTGGCTGCTTGTTCTTCAACCTATCGGGATGGGGATACATTTCCAGTAACTGCAGCGAGATTTGACTGTATCCGTCTTGAAAGAGCTTCATATAGCCTGGAAACACGATACTCAGGTGACTTTGAAAGGTGACTTTATACTTTCTTAAATGGACAAGACAGTCTTCATATACACGATTGGCAGTACGCAATTCATGATAGAGATCCGCTTCTTTTTCATCCTCTCGGAGCTCTTTAATATAATAGACTTCCGCTATGGATTCGGGATCTTTTTTATCTGTTTTCTTATTATGTATTTCTGTTTTCCTTTGTTTCGCTGACTGTAACGGCGAGATGGAGTATTGTTTGATTTCGTTCTTTTCTAAAAATCTTTCTAATGGCTTCGTATACACGCCGGTTGCTTCATAGACCGCTACCACTTCTTCGTTTGTTTTCTTCTCCAGTTCTTCTATTTTTGATTTTAAGAAGTTAAAGCCTTCTACGGTGTGAGAAATCCGATGCACCTTTCCCATTTTAGTGCCTCTTTGTGTAAAACATTGGAAGTGACTGTTTCCGTTGGATACATCAATACTAACGATAGGCCCTTTCATGGACAAAACCTCCTTTCACAAATAAGAGAGAGAATACTTCCATATTCAATTCAACTTTGTTTCGTAAGAAATCCAGACGATTCCGCTCTTGTGGCGGATGTCTTTTTAGATTTAAACAAGCTTATGAATTTGAATAGGAAGAATGGCATTTTCTTTTACGAACTA
>NZ_JADNEM010000077.1:0-1405 GCF_015552275.1 Holdemania sp. 1001302B_160321_E10
TGTAGCTGCCAATATCTTTGGTATCAATATCCCCCAGCCGGGTGTTGCGATCCGCCTTAAGCACATACGGCAGCGCAGCGATTGTCTGCGGCAGCGGCTGCAGTCCGGCCATCAGCATACCTGCATGCGGCCAGCCGGTATAAATCGTATCCTCCGCGATGATCTGGTTGCTGATCAGCTCCTCGGTCGCCTGGTAAAAATAGATCTTACCATCGCGTCCCTCTTTAACGATGGCACCAACGGCAATGGCCACAACCTTTAAAGCATCCTTTTTGTTTTGCGTTGGGATGTAGCCGGTTAGCTTAATCCCAGCGACGTTAGGATGGACGTAGTGATCATAACCGATTAGGATATCATCAACGATATCCGCGACCACGGCATCCTGCCAAAACGGAGAGAAATATTCCTCATCGTCCAGCAGCATGTTTAAAATGCCGTAAGCTTTGCAGGTCAGTTTGGCGGATTTACTGGATGGTGGATCCAGATAATACTTGCCCATGTTGATCCGCTCATAAATTCCGGTCTTGCGGTTTTTGACCCCGGCCTGCACCCGCACCTCCTGCCCTTTTTTAAAATAGCGCAGCAGATCTGACGGGTTGAGCAAGTCATACTTGCGCTCATAGTTTTCCAAATTAAACGATAGCTCGTTGGGGTACAAGGTGTTGCTCAGTAAGGATACCTGCTCTTTAACCTTTGCCCCCTGTGTTTGCTCGCCTGTCAGCGCATACGTCAGCCCGAAATCAATCTCGTAAAGCTTGACATAGGTCTGCGGGTTTTGTGTCTGGATCATCTCGATCTCAACGCGGTCATAGCCGTCAACGCTCTGGCCAAACTCCTGCTTAGCCGGCGCTTCGCCGTAGTTTAACGATCCGACGGTCATCGTATTAAATTGCCCGACGGTAATGTTGGCGCTGTTAAACGTCTCAACTGTCCAGGCTGGATAAAGCAGCTTGTGCTCTGCCAACAGCTCATCCCCACGATACCACCGGCAGACAGACTCCACAGGCTTGCTATACTCATCGTAGTAACAGGTGATCCCAGCCGAGCTGTGCCGCTTATCAAACTGCACCGTGATGATCTGTGGCCGGATAAACTCGCAGTTATCATCGGACAGCTCCGACCACCAGCCGACCTTTTCCCGGCTGTAATCGTCCGGTAGCAGCGTCATGGACCCATCAAGCAAAAACTGATCGTACTCACAAGTTGCAAAACGTTTAGGGATATCCCGATCTCCGTCATACACTTCAGCGAGATGAGCCAGACGCTGCTGACTTACAGCCACATCACTAATATCTCCTTTAGCGGTATTGTCAAAAACGTCGATGTCTATCTCGGCTTCCGTATCCCTATACTTATAAATAGAGTTCTCAAAAAAGGTCTGCGTTGTTTTAGCCATCCTGCCGCC
>NZ_JADNEM010000078.1:0-1405 GCF_015552275.1 Holdemania sp. 1001302B_160321_E10
TGTAGCTGCCAATATCTTTGGTATCAATATCCCCCAGCCGGGTGTTGCGATCCGCCTTAAGCACATACGGCAGCGCAATGATCGTCTGCGGCAGCGGCGCCTGGCCGGCCATCAACATGCCCGCATGTGGCCAGCCGGTATAAACTGTGTCCTCCGCGATGATCTGATTGCTGATCAGCTCCTCAGTGGCCTGGTAAAAATAAATCTTACCGTCGCGGCCCTCTTTAACGATGGCGCCGACCGCGATGGCCACCACCTTTAATGCGTCCTTTTTGTTTTGCGTTGGGATGTAGCCGGTCAGCTTAATCCCGCCGACATTGGGATGGACGTAGTGATCATAACCGATCAAGATATCCGCGACGATATCGGCAACCGCGGCATCCTGCCAAAACGGCGAGTAATAATCCTCGTCGTCCAGCAGCATGTTTAAGATCCCATACGCCTTACAGGTCAGCTTGGCAGACTTGCTGGATGGCGGATCCAGATAATACTTGCCCATGTTGACCCGCTCGAAGATCCCAGTCTTGCGGTTTTTGACACCGGCCTGCACCCGCACCTCCTGCCCTTTTTTGAAATAGCGCAGCAGATCCGACGGGTTAAGCAGATCATATTTGCGCTCATAGTTCTCGAGGTTAAACGACAGCTCGTTGGGATAGAGCGTATTGCTTAACAGTGATACCTGCTCCTTAACTTTTGCTCCCTGCGTCTGTTCGCCCGTCAGGGCATACGTTAAACCAAAATCAATTTCATACAGCTTGACATAAGTCTGCGGGTTTTGTGTCTGGATCATCTCAATCTCAATGCGATCATAGCCATCAACGCTCTGGCCATACTCCTGCTTGGCTGGAGCCTCACCGTAATTAAACGTTCCGACAGTCATCGTGTTAAATTGATCCATGGTGATGTTGGCGCTGTTAAACGACTCAACGGTCCACGCCGGGTATAGCAGCTTGTGCTCCGCCAGCAGCTCGCCCCCGCGGTACCACCGGCAGATCGACTCCACCGGCTTGCTGTAGTCATCATAGTAACAGGTGATACCGGCCGAGCTGTGCCGCTTATCAAACTGCACCATGATGATCTGCGGCCTGGCAAACTCGCAGCTGTCATCTGACAACTCTGACCACCAGCCTACTCTCTCCCGGGTGTAGTCATCCGGCATCAGCGTCATGGATCCGTCAAGCAGAAATTGATCGTACTCGCAAGTCGCAAAGCGTTTAGGGATATCACGGTCGCCGTCATACACCTCACTTAGATGAGCCAGGCGCCGCTGGCTTGCAGTCACCTCTGTGATATCACCCTTGGCGGTGTTGTCAAAAACGTCGATGTCGATCTCGGCTTCCGTATCCCTATACTTATAAATAGAGTTCTCAAAAAAGGTCTGCGTTGTTTTAGCCATCCTGCCGCC
>NZ_JADNEM010000079.1:0-1356 GCF_015552275.1 Holdemania sp. 1001302B_160321_E10
AAAAAAGGAAGTCTAAATAAGACTTCCTAAGAGTTGAATAAAAGCAACGATGTAAGGAATCCAATCAGGAACTAAAGCCATTAAACTGATGAGTCGGTCTAAAGAAATGAAATGTGAAGTTACTTTCTTTGTTCCATCAGTTTGGTAAAAGTAGTTGATTGTAACATTTGCATAATTATTCAAGGTAATGTGTGGCGGTGCGTTCGGCAGAGATTTGCATAGGGTTTCAAGTTCACTTGTGCGAAGTAATTCTTGAAATTCAAAATGTTGATGAAGATGTTGCTCAGCTGAAAAAGTTTCCCAAGTTTTTAAGGCGATGAAGGCTAAGCGCCGTATAAGCTTGAGAATAGCGCTTTGTTGAATCTTTAGAGCGTCAGAAGCAAGGTCTGATAACGCTTGAGCTTGAGCAACTATATCCTCAGAAAAGCTAAGCATATCTCTGTCGTTTGCAATACGCAATTTAAGTGATGCACTTTCCATAATTTTCACCTCCTTTCTGTATTTGATTATACAGCAAGATGAGTGAATGTGTGGCGCTGGCTATGGAGTAGTTTTTGACAACTTAAATGAAAGGAGCGAGGTGAATTAGATGAAATGGAATGGCATAGTGAATGGTTTACCGGCTAAGCATTTAACGATAGACACGGAAAAAGAAACCTTCTTGATTGATGGTAAGGATTTCTCAAAGGGGTGCTTGAATTTGACGCTTAGACTAAAAGCTGGAAAATTTCTGCTTGAAATTAACACCAAAGAGAACAATGGAATCAACGATCTAAAAGAGCTTGCTACTCCTCTGCAGAAATGGCTGGCAAGTAATTATGATCCGATGTGCTGCATTGTGGTGCAGGCTGATCGGGTTGAAGTGCTTAGATCTGAAATGTCGATACCTGCAGAAGTAGTAGAAATTCACGAACACTGGATTAACATGGATGACCGGGAAGCGAGGTGATGATGTGGAACAAACCAACGAGGCTGTTTATGACGGATTGGCGCGAGCGCTTGCGGAAGCAATAAGGCGCTTCTACGCGGATCCAGCAAATGAGGCTGAATTCCAAGAATGGCTCAAACAAAAAAAGGAACCCTCGGCGAGCTTGGCGGCAACCGAGAGTTCAACAAGATGATCTTATTGGATTGAGATCATCTCTATTTTATCACAAGCGATTGAGCTTGTGAAGGAAGGGAGAAATAAATGACAATAACAAACGAAGCAGCTCGCGCTTATGCAGCAATCGCCGCACAGAACATCGGCATCAAGGTAGATGATATCATGCTCCTTGTCGATGAAATGATGTATCTAATGGACGTTTATACAGAGGCAGAGATCCTTGCCAAAATGCGCAAATTGATCGGCCAGGA
>NZ_JADNEM010000007.1:0-155479 GCF_015552275.1 Holdemania sp. 1001302B_160321_E10
ACAAAGGGGACAGTGATCGTTTAATACGGAAAGGAGTGATGCTTATGTACGATTACACCTCAGCTGCTGAACTCTGCCGATGGGCAGAGCAGCAGCTCAACCGCCAAACGTTTTACCAGCTCGGCGGGATCGGCCGCTACGATTCATCCGGCCGCCGGGTGTTTGATTGCATCGGCCTGATCAAGTGCTTTTTATGGCACGATTACGGCCCGGGCAATACCAGCTACTACGGTAAGATTGCGCCGGATATCAACGCTGATCAGATGTACGCCCGGGCGACCGACAAGGGGCCGATCAGCACGATCCCTGACATCCCGGGGCTGCTGGTCTGGCAGCAGGGGCACATCGGGATCTACATCGGCAATGGCCAGGTCATCGAGGCGACGGCTAAACGCTGGGGATCCGTCGGCGGCTGCGTCGTCAAGTCACAATTTAGAGATAAAACTGCGGCGATGTACCGCGGGACATGGACACACTGGCTCAGGTGTCCTTTTTTAATGTATCCGAAGGAGGCTGAAGATATGGGTATTAAAGACAGTTACACCACAGAGGTCTACAACGGATTAACGATCCAGATTGCGCGCATGGGGCTGGATCCAGATTATGAGTATAAGGGTACAGTGGTTGGCAAGCCGTTTGGCCCTAATGCAGTACAACGATCCCAATCTATCGATGATCCAGAGTTGGAGGCGGCCAGCTGGCAGTCCTGCGGTCACACCAATGGCGGGATTTTTTATAAAGAGCCGAGTGACGGTAACTGGATGGCCAGTGGGATTGAGGTGCTAATGGGTAACGCCACTCAACTCTGGGATACACGTTTTGACAGCTGCGCTGCGCTTGGGTTTTACCACTCTGGGGAGATGATTATCGCCACCCAAGCGGAGATCAAGACTTTAGCTGCAGCTGGCCAGCTCCGCGGAGCGGTCACCGCAGCTTTTGGCGTTAAGCTCAACGGCCAGCGATGGACAGCTGGATCAGAGTTTAATTCTCAGAGGGATTACATCTACTCTAACAAATCCGGCCGAACGATCGTCGGGCAGGCGGTCAATGGTCAATACGTCATGGTGTCTGTGCCGGGTGTAAGCGGCAAGTCCGGATTAACTGGCAGCCAGCTGCCGGCGTTGGCTGATCATTTGGGTTTAACGGCAGCGGTCTGCTTGGACGGCGGAGGCAGCCGATACCTGTCCTACTGTGGATCGATCAAAACCAACACAACCCGTGCTGTAAAAAACGACATCATCATCTACCGTCGTAAAAAGGCAACACCGGCGCCTGATCCGGATCCAGACACACAGCCAGATCATCAGCCGGATGTCAGCGGTGACGGTATGGTACTGATCACCGACAAAGGGCCGTTACGGATCCGCAATGCTGTGATGGGTGACAAGATCCTTTATACAGTGCCGCAGGGCGAGCAGATCGACATTCTGGACATGCTGGCCGGCCGGCAGCGAGATGGATATCAATGGGCTTTTGTGTCCTATACGCCGCCAGGCAAGTCTGATAAGATCATCGGGTATAGCCAAGTGGATGGCAATTACTCAGTATTGGATGAAAAGGAGGACTAAGTCCATGAAAAAAGTATTTATCAGTCAGCCGATGAGAGGAAAAACAGAAGACGAAATCCTCACGGAACGAAACCAAATTATCGAAGAAATTCAGGCATCTATCGGCGATCATGAGGTCTTGGATACCTACTTTGACGACTTCGGTCCCGGGACTAAACCGTTGCAGTACCTGGCAAAGTCACTCTGGATGCTTGCGGACGCAGATTGCGCTTACTTTGCGCCGGGGTGGCAGGATGCCCGGGGGTGCCGAATTGAGCATGATTGTGCCGTAAATTATGGGATTACAGTCCTGAAGGACTAGTGGAGGAAAAATAAAAATGGAAATCACAGAAATCATCACTCAGTTTTTAATGCCGCTTGTGCTGGCCGCGTGTTACGCGATCGGCGCCGCGCTCAAATCTACGGAACGCTATCCAAACAAATACATCCCGGCCACTATGCTGTTTATTGGTGCAGTGCTTGCACCTTTGGCCACCGGCGACTGGTCAGCGCAGACTATCATGATCGGCGCGATCTCCGGCTGGGCGTCTACGGGTCTCAACCAGACAATCAAGCAGCTGTCCAATAAGGAGTAACCTCTGATGGAGGGACTTACCATCAGCGTGGCGGATATCTTATGGATCGCCGCAGCACTAAGTACCTTGACTGCTGCCTGGAAAATCATTAAAAATAACCCGATAGCTAAGCACGAGAAGCGCTTTGAAAAAGATGAAAAGCGTCTGGATGATCACGATGAAAAATTGGCAAGAGATCTTGCCCGTTTGCAGGATGCAGAAGCCGCTGATAAGATTATGTGTAAGTGTCTGCTGGCTCTGATTGATCACGAGATCACCGGCAATGGTACGGAGCGTATGAAGCAGATCAGGACAGAACTGCAGCAGTATCTTATCGACAAATAGCAAACACCCCACCTTCCATGCCAGACGGTGGGGATTTTTTATTTTGCCAAAATCGTTCAAAAAATCGTTCAAAATTTCTGATCAATATTATATAAGAGCTTAACTAAGCCTTAATTTTGACGCTTTTATGCAGATATATAATCCCGTTCGGTGCACCATTTGAAATCAAATTTCCCGGGAAACCGGGATTGAAAGTCCTGTAATCAGGACTTTTTTGTGATTTCCAAACCATGGAATCTAACAGTTTTGTTAGAGAGAGGAAAAGCCATGGCAGGAAGATTTTCTGTTAGTGTATAATAAGACCATACGAGGAGGGATTGGGAATGTTCAAAATCTTGATTGTCGAAGATGAGGAAAAAATCCGGGTGGAGCTGCAGAACCTGTTAAACCGCTATGGCTATGAGGCGCTGACGCTCTCCGATTTTCATGAGGTCGACCAACAGATCCTGCGGATTCAGCCGCATCTGGTCTTACTGGATATCAATCTGCCGGAAATGGACGGCTATATGATCTGTCGTTCGCTCCGCCAGCAATCTTCGATTCCCATCCTGATGGTGACCAGCCGCAGCAGCGATCTGGATGAGTTAATGAGCATGAGTTTAGGCGCCGACGACTTCATCACTAAGCCTTACAATGTCCAGATCCTTCTGGCGCATATTCAGGCAGTTTTAAAGCGTGCCTATCCGCAGGATCAGGGACGGCTGTTAGAGGTCAAAGGCGTGACGCTGGATTTAAGCAAGGGCTGCGTGATGCACGAAAATCAAAGCGTGGAGCTGACGAAAAACGAAATTCGAATCCTGTGGCTGTTGATGCGCAAGCAGGGCACGATCGTCAGCCGCGACGAAATCATGACTGATTTATGGCAGTCGGAGGAATTTGTCGACGACAACACGCTGACTGTCAATATCAACCGGCTGCGGCGAAAATTGGAAAGTATCGGCGTAAGCCCGGACTATCTGTCGACCAAACGCGGGCTGGGGTATCGGATATGACGTTCAAAGAATTCCTTCAGGACCGCTGGCTGTTTCTGTTGGGCCAGACGATTTTTCTGCTTTTTGCCGGGGTGCTGCTGCGGTTACTGCGCGTCAGCGGTTTCGCGCTGGGATTTCTGGCATTTCTCTATCTGACGTTGACCAGCGTCACGCTGGGCGTGGAATTTTACCGCAAGAAAACCTTTTTCGATCAGATGTTCAACTTGCTTGACCAGCTGGAAGAAAAGTATTATCTTTCTGAGATCGTCGAGTCGCCCGGCTTTGTCGAAGGGCAGAAGCTGACGCAGCTGTTCCGGATCGTCAGTAAGTCGATGAACGATACGATCGCCGAATACCGCCGCCGCAACGAAGATTACAGCCGTTACATTGAAACCTGGGTGCATGAAGTCAAAACGCCGATCGCCTCGAGCAAGCTGATCATTGAGAATCATCCTGATCCGGTGACGCGCTCGCTGGAGGAGGAGATTGACCGGATCGATCAATATGTCGAACAGGCACTCTACTACACCCGTTCCTCAGTGGTGGAAAAAGACTACGTGATCCGCCGCTGTTCGTTGGATCACATCGTCAGTCAGGTGATCAAAAATCATGCGAAAATCCTGATCTCCCGGCAGTTTTCAATTCAGCGGGAGAATCTGGATCAGATCGTCTATACCGATGTGAAATGGATCGATTTCATCCTCGGCCAGATCGTGACCAACGCCGTCAAATATCGGGCGGCGGAGAAACCTCAGCTGCGATTTGCTGCCGAAGCGCGGGACAGTCAGGTGGTGCTGACCATCGAAGACAATGGGGGTGGGATCAGCGCCCGTGATCTGCCGCGAATTTTCGATAAAGGCTTTACCGGAGACAACGGCCGGCAGGTGGCCCGATCGACGGGGATGGGGCTGTATCTGGTTAAACAGCTGTGCGAGAAAATGAATATCGGCATTCAGGCTGAATCCCAGCCCGGCATGGGAACGATGATCAAGCTGAGCTTTCCGCTGTCCGGCTTTTTGCTTCCGGAATCAATGAGTGAATAAGGCTGTGCGCTGAAACGGAAAACTTTCAAAAAGATCGAAGTTCAGGGAAAAACGCTTGCTTTTCGATCGCCTCTGATTATAATAAGGGCGAAAAGAATGGGTGAACTATGATCGAAAACAACGAAGAACAAACGGAGCTGGTAGAGCTTCTGAGAGTCTATGCGCGGGCGACGCTGAATACGGAAAAGGTGCAGTCGATGCGCGGCTATCTTCAGCATGGGGATACGACGACGCTGGATCATGCGATTGCCGTGGCGTATTACAGCCTGATGCTGGATCGAAAATGGAATCTGAACTGTGATAAAAGCAGTCTGGTGCGGGGAGCGCTGCTGCACGATTATTTTCTTTACGACTGGCATCAGCCGCATAAGGAATACGGGCTGCATGGGTTTACGCATCCCTTCACAGCGCTGCGCAATGCGGTGCAGGATTTTAATTTAAACGCCGTGGAACGCAACATCATCGCCCGTCACATGTTTCCGCTGGTGCCGATTCCGCCGCGGTATCGGGAAAGCATGATCGTCTGTCTGGCCGACAAGTTCTGTTCGCTCAACGAAACGTTCAGCTCTCAGCGCTACTGCGCGCTGGTCAAGCTGCTTTCCACAGCGTTAATTTTCCATCAATGAAGCGTCCGCAAGGACGTTTTTCTTGTTTTGGATGAAGTGGGAGTCCCGGCGCAGACTAAGCAGAGAAGACGAAGCGAAGGGGAGAGAAACGCCGCGAAGACCGGAATTAAACTTGAAAATAATTCAATTTACAGGTATAATAAATTCAAAGTCAGCTGGATTAAGGAACGGGCATCGGATTCATCAGACGAAGGGTGAAAGGGGACTTGGGTATGCAGAAGGAACGTGTGATTCTGGCGATCGATCTCAAATCGTTTTATGCTTCGGTGGAGTGCGTCGATCGGGGACTGGATCCATTGACGACGCATCTAGCGGTTGCGGATGAAAGCCGCACGGAAAAGACAATCTGTCTGGCGGTTTCCCCCTCGTTAAAAAAGCTGGGATTGGCGGGGCGTCCGCGTTTATTTGAAGTCGTTGAGAAAATGGCGATCGTCAATGCCCAGCGCCGTCAGCATGCGCCGCATGGGAAGTTGATCGGTTCATCCTGGAACGCGGAGGAGCTGGCGCGTTCTTTGCAGCTTGCGGCTGCCTATATTGCCGCCACGCCGCGGATGGCGCGGTATATTGAGGTCAGCCGCCAGATATACCAGCTGTATCTGAACTACGTTTCCCCGCAGGATATCCATGTGTATTCCATTGACGAGGTGTTCATGGACGTCAGCGCCTATTTGAATCCGTTGGGGATTTCCGGCAGGGAGCTGGCGAAGCGGATCGTTCAGGATGTGCAGCAAACGACCGGCATTACCGCGACGGTTGGCATCGGCACAAATTTGTATTTAGCCAAAGTGGCGATGGATATCGTCGCCAAGCATGTCGAAGCGGATCAGGACGGAACGCGGATCGCTGAACTGGATGAGATGAGCTACCGCCGGCTATGCTGGACACACCGGCCGCTGACCGATTTCTGGCGCATCGGCCGGGGCTATGCTAAAAAGCTGGAAGACCACGGCTTGATGACAATGGGCGATATCGCGCGCTGTTCGCTGGCCGATCCCGATCACTTCCGCAGCGAAACGCTGTTGTATAAATTGTTCGGCGTGAATGCCGAGCTGTTGATCGATCATGCGTGGGGCTGGGAACCTTGCACGATCGCGGATATCAAAGCTTATCAACCTGAATCCCGCAGTCTGGGCAGCGGTCAGGTGCTGCATTGTCCATATCCGGCAAAGAAAGCCCGCCTGATCATCCGGGAAATGACGGATTTGTTAGCGCTGGATTTGGTGGAAAAGGGACTGGTTACCGATCAGCTGGGGCTGTATGTCAGTTATGCCGCCGAGAATCTGCGCGATCCAGAAGTGCGTCGACGGTATCAGGGGCCGGTGAAAACGGACCGCAGCGGGCGTGAGGTTCCCCAATCCGCGCATGGAACAACGCGTCTGACCCGCCCCTGCGCTTCCGGCAAGCTGATCGTCGAGGCGATGCTGGCGCTGTTCGACCGAATTGTGGATCCCTCGCTGCTGGTTCACCGCGTCGGCGTGAATGCGCTGCATGTGCGGCCGGAAAGCGAGGCGGGGAGTGGGCAAAGCGTCGAACAGTTCGATCTGTTCAGCGACGCCGAAGCGATTCTGCGCCAGCGGGAACAGGAAAATGCCGATCTGGAAAAAGAGAAGCAGGTGCAGCAGGCGATTTTGAAAATCAAACGGAAATATGGCAAGAACGCCATTTTAAAAGGAACCAATCTGCTGGAGGGGGCGACGACGATCGAGCGCAACCGGCAGATCGGCGGACATAAGGCGTAAGGAGGCGGAGGATGCAGACGAAGAAAGCGGATTATTTTCCCTATGAAGACATCGTTGATCTTCCTCATCCTACCTCGAAAATCCACCGGCCGATGGCGCGGATGGACCGGGCGGCGCAGTTTAACCCGTTCGCCGCGTTGACCGGGTATGACGATGAAATCCGGGAAGCAGCCCGATTAACCAGCGAAAAGATTCTGTTAGCGGAGGATGAAAAGCGGGTGCTGGATAAAAAGCTGCAGGGACTCATGCAGCGGATCCATGAACATCCTGAACTGGAAGTGACTTACTTTATCGCTGATGAGAAAAAAACAGGCGGCGTTTACCAGACGCTTCAGGGAGTATTAAAAAAGATCGACGCGATTCAGCGGACGCTCGTCTTGATGGACGGGACGCGGATTGAAATGCAGGATATTTTACGTTTAGAAAGCAGGATCTTTGACGGCTTGCCCGAGGCGGAGGGGTAGGCCGTCTGTTTTTGATCCGCATATTGATCCATCTTTTTAAATGAGGAGTTCCTGCATCTGCGGCTTGCCTTTCCTTGTTCCTCTGGCGTACAATAAAGACATGATTCTTGAGGAGGGATTTTATGATCTGCATCACGGGCGGCACAATCCATACCGGCAAGGGGGAAGTGCTGGAAAACACCGATATTCTGATCGACAACGGAAAGATCGTTGAAGTGGGGAAGAATTTAAAAGGAAAAGCCGAAGGGTACATCGACGTTTCCGGCAAAGTCATTCTGCCGGGATTGATCGACGCGATGAGCGAGCTGGGCATGGCGATCCGGCGTGGGGAAGTGCGCGATAACGACGAAAAGAGCGATCCGCTTACGCCGCATTTAAAGGCGCTCTACGCTTATGATGGGGACTGCGTCAGCGAACAGGCGCCGTACACCTATGGAATAACCGCGTTGGCAGCCTCGCCGAGCAATTCCAATATTCTGGGCGGTCAGATGGCGGTTTTCAGAACGGCCGGCATCAATCCGTTTAAAATGTTGGTAAAGGATGAGGTGGGGATGAAAGGTTCCGTGACCGATCAGGTCAAGGAAGCCTATGGTTCCCGCAATGCAGCGCCGATGACGAAGATGGGAATTTTCAGCTTGCTGCGGGATGCGCTGCGGCAGGCGCAGGACTATGATGAGAACAAGCCGGAAACCAAGCGGGATGAAAAAGCCAAGGCGCTGAAAAAGGTGCTGGCGAAGGAAATGCCGCTGGTGATCGCCGCCAACAACGCTGCCGAGCTGCGGGGCGTGCTGCGGGTTTGCGCCGATTACGATCTGAAACCAATTCTGGCGCTGGGCTATGATATCCATGCGGAAGACGTCGATCTGTTAGATAAGATTCAGGGCGTGATTCTGGGCAATCTGTCGTATGGCTTTAACGCCTATTCGCAGAAAGCGGATTTGGAAGGATTGTATGCGCTATATAAGAAGGGACTGCCAATCGCGATGGCGACGATCGGCAACAACCCTAATGGAAAGGAAGGGCTGATCTGGACGGCGGCGCGGATGATGCGCGCCTGTGGGGACAGCGAAGCTGTGTTAAGCATGCTGACAAGTCAGGCGGCGAAGCTGCTGGGCTGTGCGGATCAGATCGGTTCGATTGAAGCGGGCAAGGACGCGGACTTCGTCATTTGGAGCGCCAATCCTATCGAAACCTATGAAGGCCGGGTTGAAAAGGTCTTCATGCAGGGCAAGGTCGTCTATGTTCAGGGAGGTTATCAACAATGAAGCTGATTAAAAATGGAACCGTCATGACGATGGGGCCGCAGGGAACGCTGCAGGCCGATATTCTGATTGAGAACGGGAAGATCGCTGAAATTGCGGAAAACATCACGGCGGAAGGCGCGGAAATCATCGACGCTTCCGGGCTGCTCGTCTTGCCGGGGCTGGTCGACGCGCACAGCCACATCGGCGGCTTCGACACCAAGACCGGCGCGCAGGATCTCAACGAAAGTGTCAATCCGGTTACGGCGCAGCTGAACGCCTATGACGGCGTGGATCCGTTATCGCCGCAGTTTGCCTCCGCTTTGGAAACCGGCATCACCGCCAGCGGGATCGTGCCGGGCAGCGCCAATGTGATCTGCGGTCTGGGCTGCGTGATCAAATCTGCCGGGGCCAGTCTGGCAGAGCGCTGCGTGAAGCAGCCGTTTGCGCTGAAGGCTGCGGTCGGCGGCAATCCGAAGGGCGTCTACGGCAAACGCAATCAAAGTCCGATGACGCGCATGGCGATCGCCGAAACAATCCGCGAATACTTCCATCAGGTTCAGGACTACCGCAAGAAGAAGCAGGAAGCCGGGGACGATCCGGCCAAAATGCCGAAGTTCGATCAGGGGTTGGAAAACGGCGAGCTGGTGCTCGATAAAACGATCCCGTTAAAAATTCATGTCTATCAGCACGATATCCTGACGTGCATCGAACTGGCGAAGGAATTCGACATCCGGATCACGATCGACCATGCTTTAGGATCCAGTGATTTTCTTGATGAAATCGAAGCGGAAAAAGACCGGCTGGCGATTATCTACGGTCCGATCGGGGCACAGAAGGGGCAAAACGAGCTGCATTTGGTCGATACCGGCTGCTTGAAAGATCTCGATGAGCGCGGCGTTTTGTGCGCGATCATGACTGACGGTCCGGCCCGCAATCCATGGATGATTCTGGCTCAGGCGGGGGAAGCGGTACGCTTCGGCTGTCCGGCGGAGCGCGTGCTGCGGATGATCACGATCAATGCGGCGACAATCCTGGGCTGCGAAGACCGGATCGGTTCGCTGGAAGTTGGCAAGGATGCCGATCTTGTCCTGTTTGATCATAACCCGGTCGTCTCCACTGCGGCCAAAGCGCTGCTGACCATGGTTGACGGCGAGGTCGTTTACCGCCGGTAAGTGGATTCCCTTTGCCTGCGTTATTGTGGAAGCGTGCCTCTGTGTCTCTTTGAAAGAAAACAGGGAAGATCGCGATTTATGACATGTTTTTGCGATCTTGGTAAAAAAGACTGGCCGATCAAAGCGTTTGGATAAGCTTTGGACGGCCAGTCTTTCTGTATTGGAAAAATTAAGCATACCGCAAGAGGAGGAAGCACCTGTCGCATGGCAGGCTGTGCTAATCCCGCTTTTCAATCGTGAGCGAAGCGATGATTGAGGGATTCGGCTCGCCGGTGCTCAGGTTCTGTGCGCCGGGCATTAACAACATATATCCCGCTTTCCCGCATCGGCTTTCCGGGGACAGATCGGCGTCGATCCAACAATGCCGCACCTGGCCCACAACCATTGCGGTGATTCCAGCCCCGCTGAGATCCTCCATGGATTTCAGCGAACATTCCAACGTGAGAAAACTTTCCTGAATGATCGGCGCGGAAATCGTGCGGGCGTTTTCCAGCGTGAAGCCGCCGGCGGAAAACTCATCGGCGTCCAGTTCGTTTTGACGGATGGTTTCGATCAGCGCATCATAATAGTGCACCGGCAGAAAATTGACCGCAAAGCCGCGGGTCCGTTTGATATTGGCATAGGTGTGCGTGTGCTGATACAGATTGCCGAGCACGGCGAAGAACGCCGTTCTGTCGCCATGGAAGCAGCTCCAGCTGTGAAAACAAACATTCGGCTTGCCATTTTCCTTCCACGTCGTCACGGCAAATAAGACCTGTGGGATCGCTGCGGCCAGCTCCAGATGGGAAAACAGATCAAATTCCTCCGGATAGGCAGGCTGGAAACAGGCTGGTCGTTCGATTCCGATTTCAATTTTCATAGTTTTCCTTTCAGCAGGCTTGCATGGCCCTGCGGATTCCCGGATTTTTAGTCCCGAATCCTCCTGCCTTGATTATACACTCTCTTTGTTTATTCGCGGCGCAATAACCCGACGTGCGAAGAAAAATAGGAAACGATATCGCTGAATGATGAATCTTACAATTCTGTTAGCGAGCTGTAAGTCCCTTCTAAGGTACAATAGACAGGACAAGCTTATAATAAAGCCGTAATCAAGGAGGAATCATAAAATGAAAACATTCAATAAGATTCTGATTGTATGCCAGGTTTTATTTCAGGTCATTGTGTTGGGCCAGGACGGCCTTGGCGATATTCATTAATAAAGGAAGGGAAAACTTATGGAAACGATATTACAGGTAAAACAAATTGAAAAGATTTACGGCAATAAAGGAAGCATCACCCGGGCGATCGAGGATATCAGCTTCGAGGTGAAGAAAGGGGAGTTCGTCGGGATCATGGGACCCTCTGGTTCCGGCAAAACGACGCTGCTCAACTGCATCTCGACGATCGACACCGTGACCAGCGGCCACATATTGATCGGAAAGGACGACATTACCAAGATGAAAAGCAGCCAGCTGTCCAAGTTCCGGCGCGAACAGCTCGGCTTTATCTTCCAGGATTTCAATCTGCTGGATACGCTGACGGCGTATGAAAACATCGCGCTGCCGTTGACGATTCAGCGGGTTAATCCGAAGAAGATCGACAGCCGCATTAAAAAGCTGTCAGTTCAGCTGGGAATTGAGGAAGTTTTGAAAAAATATCCGTATCAGATGTCCGGCGGCCAGCAGCAGCGCGTCGCCTGCGCCCGCGCGATGATCTGCCATCCGTCGCTGATTCTGGCTGACGAGCCGACCGGAGCATTGGATTCCAAAGCATCAAGAATGCTGCTGAACAGCTTTGAGGTGCTCAACAAATCGCTGGAAGCCACGATCTTGATGGTTACCCACGACGCCTTTACCGCCAGCTTCGCCCACCGCATTTTGTTCATCAAGGACGGCCGGATTTTCAATGAATTAGTCCGCGGCGGCGACGACCGCAAGACGTTCTTCAACCGCATCATCGAGGTCGTCAGTTTGTTGGGAGGGGACACCAACAATGTACTTTAAAATCGCGCTTGGCAATGTCCGCCGCAGTATCCGGGATTATGGCGTTTACTTTCTGACCCTGACCTTCGGCGTCTGCCTGTTCTATGTCTTCAATTCCATCCAGTCCCAATCCGTCATGCTGGCGCTGAGCCAGTCGCAGGCGAAAATGCTGGTATTGTTAAACAATCTGATGCAGATTTTCTCGGTGTTTGTCTGTATCGTTCTGGGCTTTCTGATCGTTTACGCCAATAACTTTCTGATCCGGCGGCGTAAAAAAGAACTTGGCCTGTATCTGGTGATGGGCATGAACAAAGGCACGGTGGCCCGGATCCTGATGATCGAAACCGTGATGATCGGCTTGTTGGCCTTCGCGGTCGGTCTGGGCTTGGGGATTCTGGTCTCGCAGGCGCTGACGGTCGTCACTGCCAATCTGTTCATGGTTCAGCTCAAAGCCTTTGAGTTTATCGTTTCCTTGAAAGCGATTCTGTTGTCGGCGCTGTTTTTCGGCGGGTTGTATCTGATCGTGCTGATCTTCAACAGCGTGGTCGTCAGCCGCTATAAGCTGATCGACCTGCTTCAGGGGGATCGGCATAACGAAACGCTGAAGCTGCACTCGATCGGCTTGTCCGTCGTGCTGTTCATCGCCAGTCTGATCATTCTGGGCTGTGCTTACGCGCTGATCCTGGACAATGGCTTTGTGATGTTCACGCTGGAGTTCACCGCCTCGATCGTGCTTGGTTCGATCGGGACCTTCCTGTTTTTCTTCTCGCTGTCCGGCTTCCTGTTAAAGTTTGTGCAAAGCCGCAAGAGTTTCTATTACCGTAATCTGAACATGTTTATCATGCGTCAGCTGAACAGCCGGATCAATTCGGCGTTCGTGTCAATGACCGTCATCTGCATCATGCTTTTGTTGACGATCGGCGCGTTGTGCACTGGATTGTCCTTTGGTCAGGTCCTGGCGGGCGACGTTGAAAAGACTTCGCCCTATGACGCGACCGTGTATGTCTATGATACGCAGACGCTGGGGTTCAGCTTATCTCAGGACTATCGCGAGCGGGGTCTGGATCTGGATGGCCTGGCCCGTGAAGCCGCCGATCTGGATCTGTACGATCTGGCTGTGAAAATCAAGGATTTCAGCAGCCCGGAAGTCATCGCGACGATGCAGAACAGCACGTCCCATGATGTCGGGGAAATGGCGATTGATTTCCTGCCGTTGTCCCAGCTCAACGCTGCCCTGACGATGCAGTCAAAACCGCAGGTCACGCTGGCGGAGAACGAATATCTGATCACCTATTCGATGAACGCTGCGGAATCGGATATCTTCAAGGCGGTGAAGGAGCACCGCGAGCTGACGGTCGATGGCAGGACGCTGACGGTGAGCCAGCCCGCGATGTTCTTGCAGCTGCAGAATTTCAGCGCTTACGGCAACTTCTTAACGATCGTGCTGCCGGATTCGTTTTTCGTCAATAAAATTCCGGCCAGCCAGTCTTTTAATGTAAATTACAAGGTTTCAGCCGAGGAAGGCGACGTGTTGTTGAATGAAATGGCGAAAACGTATGGAAAGCAGACCGGCCTGGCCTACAACGCGGTTACCCGCGGGGAAATGTTTGAGGCCTCCGGGGGCATGAAGCTGATTCTGTCCTATATCGCCGTCTATCTGGGCCTGGTTTTCCTGATCGCTTCGGCCGCGATACTGGCTTTGCAGCAGCTGTCGGAATCTGCGGACAACGTGCATCGGTACGCTCTGCTGCGAAAGATCGGCGTTGAGGAAAAGATGATCCGCCGCTCGCTGTTCACCCAGATCGCAATTTATTTCCTATTCCCGTTGGCATTAGCCATCGTGCATTCCATCGTCGGCGTCAGCGCGGTGATTCAGTCGCTGGTGGCGCTGGTCAAAATTGATATTGGCAGCCAGGTATTGCTTGTCGGCGGGTTCCTGGCCCTGATCTACGGCGGTTATTTCCTGATCACCTACACAAGCAGTCTGAGCGTGATCCGCGACCGCGTACAAGCCCGCCGTTTGGAATAAGCTCGGCATGACCCCCTGATGAAGGCTGGCGGAGAATGGACTCTGCCAGCTTCTTTTTTGGCGATGAAGACAAGCGCCGATCAATCGGAGGAATACAAGGCCAAAAGACCGACAACCCGCGCTTAAGCTTTCTCCCGCCTTGTTTGATCAGAAAATCGTAATCATTAAGGAATAAAAGTTAAGCAGATTGAGAAAAATGAAAGAAAATCGCAAGGAACATCGACAGGACTTTTGTTATAATAAGAAGGAATTCAGCGAGGAGTTTTGCAACGTGAAAAAAAGAATGATTCAATTAAGTTTACTGGCGCTGGGTCTGACACTGACGCCGGTTCATGCGGAAGTCTCTGGCCGCGCGCTGATCACGGCGGATTCCCGGATCGGGGAAATCGTGCGCCAGGATGCGCCGAGCTTTGAGGATGGGACTGCTTATTTGGAAGAGGATGCGGATTTTCCGCAGATCAAAAGCGATTTTGTCTACATGGTCGATATGGACACCGGCCAGGTGATGATTGACAAAGGCAGCGAGGATCAGATTTATCCTGCTTCCATGACGAAGATGATGACGCTGTTAGTGGCGATTGAAAACGCCCCGGCGCTGGACAGCACGATGACGCTGGGGCCGGAGGTGTTCGCCGGACTGGCAGAGGCGCACGCTTCGGTCGCCGGGTTCAAGCCGGGGGAAATCGTATCGGTCAAGGATCTGCTTTACGGTCTGTTTCTGCCTTCGGGGGCGGATGCCGCCCAGGCGCTGGCGCTGGAGGAAGCCGGCAGCGAAGCGGCGTTTGTCGATTTGATGAATGAAAAAGCCGCGGAGTTGGGGATGTCGGGAACGCATTTTGTCAATACGTCCGGGCTGCATGATCCCGATCACTACACGACGCTGCGTGATCTGGAAAAGCTGATGCGCTACGCTTTGGAAAACCCGACGTTTAACGAGATTTTCCAGACCCGCCGCTACACCGCCACCCCGTCGCTGCACCCCGGCGGGCTGGTGTGGGAAAGCACGCTGTTCGCGAAGATCTCATCGACCGATCCTACCAAGATCGCCAACGATTCGATTCTTGGCGGCAAAACAGGGTATACCAATCCGGCCGGTCTGTGTCTGGCTTCGATCGCGGAGAAAAACGGCACGCGGTATCTGTTGATCACCGCGCATGCCCCGGTATCCAATACCCCGTATCACATTCTTGACGCCGCTCACCTCTATGATTATTTCTATGACCATTACAGCAAGCAGACCGTTTTGACGGCTGATCAGACACTCTTGGAAACCAAGGTTCCGTTTGTCCTGTTCAACGACAAGCTGACATTGAAGGCCGGGACCGACGTTGTGCTGAACCTTCCCAACGGCGATGATCGGTCTGCGCTGCAGATCGAAACCCAGCTGGATGGCAAGCTTCAGGCGCCGATTGAGGAAGGTCAGCGCTTGGGCACGGTGACAATCACCCGCACCGACACGGAAACTCCGCAGGAATTGGCTCGGATCGAGCTGACCAGTCCGCGCAGTTACAAACGCAGCGCGCTGCTCTATGGCTTCCATCAATTTCAGCTGTGGGTAAAAGCGCATACCGTCTTTTTCGGGTTAACCGTGCTGGGTTTGGTTCTGTGTCTGATCTTGATTCGCGATTACCGGCGGGAACAGCGCCGCTACAAATCGGCCAGGAAGAAACGCAAGCGCCGTCCGCATCTGTGATTCAATAATGAACTGACAGGAGATTCGATTCCTGTCTTTTTATATGGAAATAACGGAGGGAGATAACTGCTGAATAAGAATTTTGTGAATATATTTACAAAATGGAAAATCTATGCTAAACTAAGATCAACAATTTGATAAGATAAATAAGAGAAATAAATTATCGAAGCAAATTGCCGGAAAGAGGTGAGGAATCGGCAAACAGAAAGCAAGCAAGGCGCCACCACAAGTGAAGGAGGGATGTTTGTGTTGGAAGCAGTAATGGCTTATCAGAGTTTGATCATCGTGCTCGTCATTGCTGTGCTCGTCATCGTAATTTTGACGACCGGCTACATCAAAGCGCCGCCCGATACGGCGTATATCATTTCCGGCCTGCGGAAGAAAATTATCATCGGCAAGGCCAGTATTAAAATTCCTTTCTTTGAACGGATGGACCGGCTGAGTCTGAAGCTGATTCCGATCGACGTCAAGACGTCTACCGCCGTGCCGACCGCGGATTACATCAATATCCAGGTCGACGCCGCCGTCAATATCAAGATCAGCAGCGACAGCGGCCGGTTGTCCGTCGCCGCAGAAAACTTCCTGAATCAGGATACGGATTACATCGCCCGCGTCGCGCGCGAAGTGCTGGAAGGCAACATGCGCGAGATCGTCGGCCGCATGAAACTAGAGGAAATGGTCAGCGACCGGCAGAAATTCGCGGAGCTGGTCAAGGAAAACGCGATGCCGGATCTGGCGGCGATGGGACTGGACATCATCAGCTTCAACGTCCAGAACTTCTCCGACTCCAACGGCGTGATCGACGATCTGGGCATCGACAATATCTCGCAGATCAAGAAGAAAGCCGCGATCGCCAAAGCCGAAGCGGATAAGGAAATCGCCGTGGCGAAGGCCGAGGCCGACCGGCAGGCCAGCGATGCGCGGATCAATGCCGAGCGCGAGATCGCGATTAAAAACAACGAGCTGGAAATCCAGAAGGCTGAACTGAAAAAGGAAGCGGATCTCAAACAGGCGGAAGCCGACGCTGCATATCAGATCGAACAGGAAACCCAGCGCAAAACGATTGAAATCACATCGGCCAACGCCAATATTGCCAAGCAGGAACGCGAGGTTTTGTTGAAGGAAAAAGAAGCGGAGGTCAAGGAAAAAGCACTGGACGCGCAGATCCGCAAGCAGGCGGAAGCGGAGAAATACGCGCAGCAGCAGCGTTCCGACGCCCAGCTGTACGCTCGCCAGAAAGAAGCGGAAGCGCGTAAATTTGAAATCCAGCAGGAAGCGGAGGCGCAGAAAGCCAAAGCCGACGCGGAGCGGTATACGAAGGAACGCGAAGCGCAGGGCATCCAGATGGTCGGCGAAGCGGAAGCGGAAGCCGCCCGGGCCAAGGGCATTGCCGAGGCGGAAGCGATGGAAAAGAAAGCGCTGGCCTATCAGAAATACAACGACGCCGCAATGGCGGAAATGTTGATCCAGATTCTGCCGGAGGTTGCCGGCAAGATTGCCGAACCGTTAAGCCAGATTGACAAGATCACGATTATCGGCGGCGAAGGCAGCGGATTGGACGGGGTGTCCAATAACGTGCCGGCCGTCATGGCGAAATTATTTGAGTCGATGAAGGAAACCACCGGCATCGACCTGAAGGAAATCGTCCGGGCTGGCTCCTATGACGCCAAGGTTAACCGCAATCTCAACGTCCGCGGCCTGACGCTGCCGTCTTCAACGGAAGTGTCCCAGCCGGAAACAGAAGCCGAGCCCGCCGCTACGGTGCAGGAGGAAAACGAACCGGTCGCTGACTGACCGGTTTTCGTTTGCTTGAAATTCATGGATTCTCACAAACTGCAAAGCGTCCGGGATTGTCCCATTCGGGAAGAAACGGGAGAAAACCGGGGTCTCAACAAGACGTGAGGAAGTCGTTCCATCGCGTTTTTCAAAATTTGTCAATCTTCGATTTATCGCTTTGTTATGCGGTTTTTGTTGTAATTTAATGATAATGCGTCTATAATAAATCACTGTGTAAAGGAATGGTACTTTTATGGCATATCAGAAGATTATTAACATCGCGGTCATTGCCCACGTCGACGCCGGTAAGTCGACGCTGGTAGATGCGTTTTTAAATCAGAGTCACGTTTTCCGGGATAACGAGGAGACGGTCGACTGCGTTATGGACAGCAACGATCTGGAACGGGAACGGGGAATTACGATTTATTCCAAGAACTGTTCCGTGACGTACAAGGATTACAAAATCAATATTGTCGATACTCCGGGCCACGCGGATTTTTCCTCCGAGGTTGAACGGATTATCAAGACGGTCGACACCGTCATCCTGCTGGTGGACTCCAGCGAAGGACCGATGCCGCAGACCCGCTTCGTGCTTCAGAAAAGTCTGGAATGCGGTCTGCGTCCGATCCTTCTGATCAACAAGATCGACAAGAAGGATGAACGGGCTGATCAGGTTATCGACGAGGTTTACGATTTGTTCCTCGATCTGAACGCGACCGATGAGCAGCTGGATTTCCCGATTCTTTACGGCATCGCCCGTCAGGGAATTGTACGCTATCAGCCAAATGATGAAAACGAGGATATCATCCCGTTGTTCGAAACGATCCTGAAGCATTGCGAAGCGTATCCGGATTTCACGGAAGAGCCGGTGCAGATGCAGGTTTCCGCTCTGGCTTACGACGATTACATCGGTCGTTTGGGCATCGGCCGGGTTTATGAAGGAACGCTGAAAGAGGGCAGCACAGTGATTCTGTGCAATGACGAAGGCCGTCAGGAACGCCGTAAAATCAATCAGGTGTTCGTGTATAAGGGCTTGAGCCGGATTGCGGTTTCGGAAGCCCAGTGCGGTGAGATCGTCATGATCTCCGGCGTGGCTGATATCTCGATCGGCGATACGCTGTGCGATCCGGAAAGCATCCGGCCGCTGCCGATGATCCGGATCGAAGAACCGACCCTGTCGATGAACTTCATGGTCAACACCTCGCCATTTGCCGGACAGTCCGGAAAATATGTCACCTCCCGCAACATCCGCGAACGGCTGGAAAAGGAACTGGAAGTCAACGTCGGCCTGAAGGTCGAAGAAACCGATACGACCGACTGCTTCAAGGTTTCCGGCCGCGGCGAGCTGCATCTGTCGGTCCTGTTGGAAAACATGCGCCGGGAAGGCTATGAAGTGGCGGTCTCCAAGCCGGAGGTCATCATGCACAAGGTCGACGGCGCGCTGTACGAGCCGGTTGAGGAAGTCGTGTGCAGCGTCCCTAACGAATATTCAGGCACGGTCATTTCCAAACTGAATCTGCGTAAGGGAATCATGGTCGATATTCAGGATGAAGGCAGTTATACGCGAATTTTATACACGGTTCCGACGCGCGGCTTATTGGGCTACCGTTCGGAATTCATCAACGATACGCGCGGGGAAGGCACGATGGTTCGCCGTCTGGCCGGCTATGAAGCCTACAAGGGCGATATCCCGCAGCGGGCCAACGGCGCGCTGATCTCTACGGAAACCGGCAAGGCGATGACCTACGCGCTGTGGAATATCCAGGAACGCGGCCAGCTGTTTGTATCCCCGCAGACCGAGGTCTACGAAGGCATGATCATCGGGATGGCGGCCCGGAATATGGACATGGACGTCAATCCGCTGAAAAACAAGAAGATGACGGCCGTTCGTTCCACCGGCAACGATGAAGCGATGAAGCTGGTTCCGCCGAAGATCATGTCGCTGGAAGAAGCACTGGAATTCATCAACGACGACGAACTGGTCGAGCTGACGCCGACCGATATCCGGATCCGCAAGAAATATCTGACCGCGCTGGAACGCCGGCAGCACATGCGCGAGCTGAACAAGGCCGCGGCGGAGCTGGAAGAAGAATAAACCCTGAAACATTCGTTTGATCGCGGATGTTTTTTCTTTCGCGCGCCAGAGTGGATCCGTCAGACGAATGCCCGTTGTTTTTCACCGAATCCGCCGGTATAATGAAGTTAAAGAAAAAGTCAGCCTTGCGCGCCGGAATGGATCCGCAAAGCGATAAAATCGAACAGGAGAAATTGATGATGGATCAGAATCATGTTCAAACTCACGCCGGCCCCTACTCTCTCAGCGTATTCTACAAACTTTCCACGCGCTCTGATTATGCTTTATTAAAATGGAATTATCTGATCATCTGCTGGGGCGAAGCGCTTTTATTGATGGGACTGGGAGTTTTATTTATCTTGCGGGGGACGGACTTCGCATTAGCCTGTTTTCTTATCTTTGGCGGAAGTTTCTTTTTCGTCAGGGCGTGTGCTACACCCAAAATCATCAAATCCATGGTTCAGCATGCGATCAATGAAATAATCGAAGAAAATTTCAGATCGAAGACCGGTTATACAATCCGCTTTTCCTTTGGCGAGGATGCATTTGAAGTCAGCACGGAAAACAGCTGGAGCCGATTGAACTATGCCGAATGTTACGGTTATCTGGAAGATCCGGAATTTCTTTTTGTCCAACCGCAGAAGAATAAAGGATACCCGTTAGAAAAAAAGCATTGTGATCCCGAGCTTCTGGATTTTTTGAAGCAGAAGCTGACAAACAGAGAGCCTGTTAAGCCTTCTGTAAAGGCTTTCCTGAAGGAAACGTTTAAGTTGGCAACAAGTAAAATCTAGGAAGGAGAGAGCTGGAAGAACGATTTTTCCATCATTCGCGGCGATCACTCTTGAATTGTAATTGCTTTCAGAAATGGTTATAATGAAAGCGATTGAATAACGAACTAATTCAAAGAAAAGAGGGAGCGTATGTCCTGGAATATCGCGGCGGAGTGCATCTCCATTGTTTTCTTATCGATCATTCTGGTGTATGCCCACAAAGGCACGCTGCTGCCGTCGTGGAAAAACCGGATGTTTCAGTGCTGTCTGGGGGCGACCTTTGCCGCGATGGTATCGAACGTCCTTTCAACGCTTATGCTGGCCAGTCCGCATTGGGTTGAATCGTGGCTGTGCTGGGGCGTGACGGAAATCTATTTTTTAGCGACGCCGTTAATGGGGCTGGCGTATTATTGCTACACGGCAGCGACGATTTTCGAGGAACACGCGGGGGGACGGCTGGCGTTAATACTCGGCGTTTTGCCCGGCGTTTTCTATGCCGCGCTGGTGCTGCTGAACCCTTTCACAGGCGCGTTGTTTTCAATTCGCGCGGGGATGTATCTGCGCGGCCCGCTGATCATTGCAACGTATCTTATTTTTTATTTCTACTGCCTGATTTCGGTGCTGCTGGTGCGGCGGTACCGCCGCTGGCTTCAGCCGCAGATTTATCGCATTCTATTTGTTTTCCCGCTGATCGCCTGCAGCGTCATCGTAGTCCAGCAGCTGTTTCCCCACGTCGTCTTAAGCGGTTCGGCGGCGACGACGGCGATCCTGTTGATTTATCTCTATCTGCAGAACAAGCAGATCTCTCTGGATCCGTTGACCGGATTGGGCAACCGCCTTGAATTTCAGAAGCTGATCAACCTGTCGATGCAGCGCGGCCGTTCGCTGTTTTCAGTCATGGTGATTTCGCTGCGCGACTTCAAGCAGATCAACGATCACTTCGGCCAGCGAACCGGCGATCACTTCCTCAAGCAGATCGCGGCGACGTTGAAAACGATGGCGGCGCCGTATCCGGTATACCGGTTTTCCGGCGATGAATTCGCACTGCTGATCCACAACCGCACGCCGGAAGAAATGGAAAAACTCCAGCAGGACATTCTGGCCCTGTTTAACAAGCCGTTTCACGTCGACGGATATGAGTACCGGCTGCACGCGGTGATCGGGCTGGCAGCTTATCCCAACAGTGCGGAAAATCTTGAAGGCTTGATCAACGGGCTGGAATACGCGGTCAATCAGGCGAAGCTGCATCACTGGCCGACATGCTATTGCGATCCGGCGATGCTGGAAGGGATGCGGCGGCGCACGGAGATCATTGAAATCTTAAAACAAAAGCTGCAGGAAGCGGCGCTGGTTATGGTTTATCAGCCGATTGTGGCGGTGAAGACCGGACGCATCAGCGCGGTCGAATCACTGATGCGGATTCCCGAAAGCCCGTTGGGAGCGCTGTCTCCGGCTGAATTTATACCGATCGCTGAGGAAACCGGTTTGATCATCCCGATGACCTGGCAGATTCTGCGGCAGATCTGCGCGATGATCGCCCGGCTGCAGGATCAGGGAATTCCGCTGCCGGCGGTTCACGTCAATTTCTCGGCCGTCCAGCTGGTTCAGCCGGAGCTGGCGGAAACCGTCTTGCAAACGTTGAAAGAATGCCGGACCGATCCCAAACAGATCATCATTGAAATCACCGAAACAGCTCTGGCGGAAAATCCGGAGGAAACGATCCGCTTTGCCCGGGCGATGATGGAACATGGCGTGAAGATGGAGATGGATGATTTTGGCACCGGCTATTCCAACATTGATTCAGTCATGCACATGCCGCTGAGCACAGTGAAGCTGGACCGCAGCCTGGTCGTGTCGGCGGTGGAAAACAAGCGCAGCGCGACGATGCTCGGATATTTGATACGGGTCTTTCATGAATTGGGGTATGAAGTACTGGCGGAAGGGGTGGAAACATCCCGACAGGATCAGTTTGTGCGAGCGGAAGGCGTCGATCTGATCCAGGGGTTTTATTATTCCCGGCCGCTGACGGAAGCGCAGCTGGCCGATTTCCTGACGCATTTTCATGATCGTCAGCCAGCCGGCGCTTGACGGACGCGGTATAATGGAGACAAAAAGGAGGGTCATTGAAATGTCAGAAGCTACGATCAAAGATCTTCAAACACGCCGGGCAATCCGTCGTTTTCACTCCGAAGCCCCATCTGCCGAACTGCTGGATATCGTCTTGAAAACAGGAACCTATGCGCCAAGTGGTCAGGGAAAACAATCGCCGGTGATCATCGCCGTTCAAGATCCCCAGCTGCGCGCGCAGCTGACGCGCATGAACGCCGAATATGCCAAGCCGGGCACCGATCCTTACTATGGCGCGCCGGTGATCATTCTGGTGCTGGCCGACAGCACGGTCAGCACCTGGGTTGAAGACGGCAGCTGCGTGCTGTGCACGATGATGCAGGCGGCGCATGCGCTGGGATTGGGCAGCGTGTGGATTCACCGCGAACGCCAGATGTTTGACAGTGAGGAAGGCAAGGCGCTGTTAAAGGCCTGGGGATTAAGCGGGAACCTGCGCGGCGTCGGTGCGCTGGCGCTGGGAATTCCGGAAGGCGAAGCGCCGCAGCCCAAGCCGCGCAAAGCCGATTATATCCTGAAGCTGTAAACGCAGAAAACGCTGGTTCGCCGGCGTTTTTTGTACTTTCAGCCAGGCATGGTGGGAAAGTAGGGAAAAGCGATTGTCAAGCCGTGATCCTTTCGCTATCATAGAGAGGGTTAAACGCGGCGGACAAACGCCGCCAGCGGGAAGGAGGATGAAAATGACGATTGCGATCAATCAGAATGAAGAAGAACTGGAACAATGTCTGTTCGACGCGCTGATCGAGCTGATGCGGCGGATGCCGTTAGACAAACTGACCGTCAACGATCTGCTGAAACAGGCGCATGTCAGCCGTTCCAGCTTTTACCGGCGTTATCAGGACAAATATGATCTGGTCAACAAGAGCTATCAGAAAATTCTGGATAAGACGCTCTATACCTTTCTGGACGGCTGCGGCTGGCATGATTCGGTGAAGGCGCTGTATCAGGTATTTCAGGAAAATCTGTTTTTCTTCCAGAACGCGCTGCGCTCGCACGATCCCAATTCGCTGCGCAACTATATCTTTCAAATCAGTCTGAATTTGTATGCGGAAACGCTGGAACGCAACGGCGAGGACATTCAGGACTGGCATACGATGGCGATGCTGCGGGTACACATTTACGGCAATCTCGAGCTGATGTGCGAATGGGTGGAAAAGGGCATGGATCGGGATATCGACGAGATGATTCAGTTGTCTTTCGACACGCTGCCGGAACAATTTAAGCCATATTTCAACGACTGATCGTGAAGCTGCGGACAAAGAGAAACAAAAATGCCGACCTGTTTCTTGAATCTTCTTTCTTTGAATTGGATAATAAAATCACAAAGCAGGAGGAAAGAAACATGACAAAGAAATCAATCAGCCGCCGGGATTTCCTGAAAGGCGCCGCTGCTTCCACATTGGGACTGGCCGCCGTCGGGATGTTGGGCGGATGCAGCAGCGAGGATGCGCCGAAGGCCTCGGCGTCCACGATCAGCTGGACAAAGGAAACCGACGTGTTAATCGTCGGCGCCGGCGGCACCGGGGTGTGTGCAGCGGCGGCTGCGGCGGAAGCCGGGGCCAAGGTGCTGGTTCTGGAGAAGGCGGGCGTAGCCGGAGGGACAACCAATCTGTCCGGCGGCGTCATGCAGGCAGCGGGCACAACCTATCAGAAACAATTTACGCAGTATCAGGACGATACGCCGGAAAAGCATTTTGAATGCTGGATGGCGGAAGGCGAAGGACAGCTGGACGAAGCGCTGGTCAAGGATCTGGCGCTGGGCGCGCCGGCGGACATCGAATGGCTGGCCAGCACCTGCGGCTTAAAATGGACGAGCGTTTACGGTCATTGCCACGTTCCTTATGTAAAGGACGACGTCCTGGCTGATCGGATTCACGTCTATGAAGGCGGCGGCGCTTCCGGCAGCGGCGGAATCTACGTGCAGGCGGTTTTAAAGGTTGCCGAGGGCTTGGGCGCGGTCGTGGAATATGAAACTGAAGTAACCCGGCTGATCACAGACAATGGCAAGGTGATCGGCGCAGAAGCGGTTCAGAACGGTCAGACGATCACGATCAAGGCGAACAAGGGCGTCATCCTGGCAGCCGCCGGCGTCGACCAGAACGCCGAAATGGCGAAGGAACTGAATCCGCAGCAGTATTGGGATGATACGACGCAGATCTGTCTGTGCGTCGCTACCGATACGGGCGACGGCATCCGCATGGGAATGGAGCTGGGCGCGGCCTATGTCAGCGGCGGCACAATCGACTTCTGCGGCAAGACCGGCGCGGCGACGGATAACCGCAAACCGGTATTCCCGTCGTTCATCGTCAATCAGGCCGGACGCCGGTTTGTCTGCGAGGACGCAACATACGCTTATCATTACCGTGCGATCTATCAGCAGGAAATGCAGCTGCAAGGCCCGACGTATATGATTTTCGGCGCGAGCAGTCTGGAAGCGGACGGTGCGCCATGGACGGCGGAAACAGTAGCCAAGGACGTCGCCGACGGCGTGGTGATCACGGCGGATACGTTGGAGGATCTGGCGGAAAAGCTGGGCATCGACGCGGCAGGCCTGGTCCGGACGATGAAGGACTGGAACGAAGATGTTGCGGCTGGAAAGGATCCGTTTGGCCGCAAGGACGGCCTGGAGCCGATCAGCGGCCCATTCTACGCCTATAAGAATACCGCGTATAACTTGGGCGCGTTAGGCGGCTTGAAGATTACGACGGATTGCGAAGTGGTCGACGTCAACGGCAAGGTGATCGAAGGCTTGTACGCAGCCGGCTTAAATGCCGGAGGCTGGGTTGGCCCGTACTATCCCGGCAGCGGCACCGCGGTCATCGGCACCTGTCACTTCGGACGCAAAGCCGGGGCTGCGGCGGCGAAGCGCTCAGCGTAAACGGCAACCGGTGAAATTCATTACAATCTCAGAGGTACGCAGTGGAAGAAACGGGGCAAACATCTCCGGTTCTTCCGCTTTTTAATTGGTTTTTCAACGGCTTTAACCCGGGACCCGTTTGAGAAATTTGGGCAATCGTTCGGATTCAGGCGCAGTATGAATGCCAAACAGGATCTCTTTGTCTGTCTGATTCACATCCTGCCGTCAATTCCAGCTTAAAAGATGGCGCATACGCGGTGCATCATGAAGCAATCCAAAACAAAAACGTAAAAAGTGAACGATTTAGGGTAAGAATGGCGATCCGGCGGAGAGAAACCGGAATATTCCCCAATTTCTGACAAATCAATGATATAATCCTATTATAGAACAATACAGAAATATACAAGACCATGACCGCCGGGAAACGGGCAGCGGCCTGAACCGGACCGCTCCTCAGGAAGGAAAGAGAAAGCCGTATGAAAAAGCGCAGTCTGATTTTAATGCTTGGATTCTGCCTGGGATTGTGTTTCAGCGTCCCGCGATTGCCGCCGGCTTCCGTGAAAGCGGAAGCGCCTCTCATCCGCGTCGGCTACATTGACTACGCCGGCTTTATAGAAGAAACCGGAACGGGAAAATACACCGGCTACGGCGTCGAACTGCTCGAGCGGATCAGCCGGATTACGGGCTGGCGCTATGAATATGTTTATGGCGACTGGCAACAGATTCTCGATCAGTTAAATGAAGGCGCGATCGACCTGGTCATGACCGCGCAGTATACCGAAGAGCGCTCCGGGCGGTTTCTATTTTCACACCAGCCGATCGGCGAGGAGCTGGCGGTTGTGTACGCCCGCGAAGACGCGGCGGTGTATTATGACGACAGCGCGGCGATGAACGGCTTGCGCGTCGGGCTGCTTCAGGGCAGCTATCAAAATGAAAGCTGGCAGAGATATGCGCAGGAAAAGGGGCTGGATTGTCCGCAGACGGAATATAAGACGGAAAATCAGCTGATGGAAGCGCTGCTGTCAAACCAGGTCGACCTGATCATCAGCGGCGGGCTGGCGCTGCATAATGAAGCGAAAGCCGTGCTCAAGCTGGAACCGGCGCCGTTTTACATCATTACCAACCAGAACCGGCCAGATCTGATGGCGCAGATCGACGAAGCGCTAAAGGAAATTCAGCTGGCGGATCCTTATTTTGAAGCTCATCTGTACGACGAGTATTATGGCGACAGCCAGTATTCCGTGCAGCCGCTGTTCACCCGCGAGGAAGACGCCTATATCCGCAACGCGGGGGAAATTCCCGTCGGTCTGGACGGTTCGCAGATTCCCTTTGCCGGTATGGAAAACGGCAGGCTGAGTGGCATCTGGCCGCAGCTGCTGGCGCTGATCGAAAAGAAATCAGGGCTGCGGTTTGCGCTTACTCCGCAGCCGCCGCATGCCGATTACGTCGCGTTTCTCGAACAGAATCCCCGTCAGGCACTTTATTGCGGCATTACCCGGCGGAATCTGCGGCTGACGCACAACGCCGCTGTTCAGCTCAGCGATCCGCTGCTGCAGCTGGATCTTATGGTTGTGGTCAACGCAAAGGATTTCGGCGGGGAAAGTGCGGAAGGGTTCAGTCTGATCGTAACGGAAAATACCGCGGTCAATAGCGAATTCTTAAATCAGATGCCATCCGGTCAGATCCTCTATGCTGATTCGCTCTATGAGTGTCTGCTTGCGGTCGCCGATCATCACGCCAACGCGACGGTCTGCGATTCCTATACGCTGAATTATTACAGCTGGAAACCGGGGATCAGCGATCTGCAGGACAATTACCCGCTGGAATTCCCGGCGCTGCAGCCCTGTTTCGCCGCCAGCGTCGATCTCGATCCACTGCTGATGACAATCTTGAACAAGACGATCGCCTGTTTGTCGCAGAAAGAAATCAATCAGATCATTTATGATTCCACCCTCGGCCTGCACTATAAACCCTCATGGATGGACTGGCTGAAAGCCAACCGCTATCTTGTCGCCTCGCTGGCTCTGGCGTTGATTCTGGGCGTCACGCTGCTGCTTTACCGCAGCCGCAAGCAGACCGAGGAACAAATCCAGCGGCGGCGCACGGAAATGTTCAGACACAAGGCGGAAATGGACCGGATCAGCGGTTTGTACAACGAGGATACGTTCACGGAGAAAGCCCGGGCCCTGCTGATGCAGGATCCGCAGCCCTACTACCTGATCTACATCAACATCCGGCGCTTCAAGATTGTCAACGAACTGCTCGGGGTGGAACAGGCCGATCAGCTGTTAAGTCATATCGGCAGCCGGCTGCAGGATTATTGCCGGCGCTATCCCGGCTCGCTGGCGTGCCGGATTACGGCGGATCATTTCATGTTGATGACGTCCTGCGAAGCGTATCAGGCCAATGGCCGTGAGGAGATTCTCAGCGACTATCCCAGCGATCTGAATCTGTCTCTGGAATACGGCGTGTATCCGATCACCGATCGCTCGCTGCCGATGAAGCTGATGCAGGACCGCGCTGCCCTGGCGGCTAAAAACCGGATCGATCCGATGTTCAGCGAGGTCGGCTTCTACACGGATCAGCAGCGCCAGCGGATCATCCGCGAGCAGCAGGTTCTGGATGAAATCGAGGGGGCAATGGAGCGCGGGGAGATGATCATTTATATCCAGGCGAAATACGATATCATCGCCCGCCGCGTGATCGGCGGCGAAGCGTTGGCCCGCTGGCGGCATCCGACCCGCGGTTTGTTAGGGCCGGGGCAGTTTGTCAGCGTCCTGGAAGAAAACGGCCTGATCATGAAGCTGGACTATTATATCTGGGAAAAGACGTGCCAGTTTCTGCAGCGGCAGCGCCATCTCCATGCGCAGGTGCTGCCGATATCGGTCAACGTCTCGAAGTATAACTTCTACCGCACCAATCTGGTCGCTCTGTTTCTTGATCTGATCGCAAAATATGAATTGAAGCCCGCAGATTTGCAGCTGGAGATTACGGAGACTGCCTGCGCTGAGGATACCGAACAAATTTACGCGGTGATCCGGCAGCTGCAGCAGGCCGGCTTTACCGTGCTGATGGACGATTTCGGGGCCGGTTATTCCTCGCTGAACATGTTCAAGGATGCGCCGGTGGATATCATCAAGCTGGATATGGGCTTTATCAGCTCTGATGAAAACAATGCCCAGCGCAGCGGCGCGGTGATCGCGTCGATCGTCAATTTATCCCATTCCCTGAATATTCCGGTGATCGTCGAAGGTGTGGAAACACAGGCCCAGGTTGATTTCCTGAAATCCATTAACACGCGCTACATCCAGGGCTATTATTTCTCCCGGCCGGTGTCGGAGGAGGACTATGCCGCGCTGTGTTGTGCGAAGGATGAAGCTTGAAGCCGGCGGATCGGCGCTGACAAAACATTTTCCAAAGCAGGCGCAAACCTGCGGGAAAATGTTTTTTTCTGAGCTGTGAAAGGGAAAAACGCGCCCGGGATGAGTGAATTCTGGTACAATAAGGCCAGGAGTGATGATTCGATGATAAAACTGTTGGTCTTTGACGTCGACGGGACGTTGTATGATTTAAACCGCCATGAAATACCGCGCTCATGCCGGGAAGCGATCGCACAGGCAAAGCAGAACGGCCTGATTTTTGTGATTGCGACCGGACGGACGCATTACGGATTGGGCGCGGCGCTTAACGCCTTGAACCCCGATTACATTTTGGCGGTCAACGGCGCGGTGGTCGCCGACGGTCAGGGACGGATTCTGGCGCATCATGATTTATCGCGGGGACAGGTGGAGCGCGTCAACGCGTTCTGCCGTTCTCATCAGGCGGGGCTGGCCTGGAAGTTTCTTGACCATTGTTATATTTATCAACATCCGGAGAAGATTGACTGGCTGCAGCCGCAGAAAGAATCGGATATCGGACCGGAACCGTTTATCGACTGTCCCACGCAAGACCGGCATCTGAGCGCTTTGCCGCAAAGCGCGAGCGTGCATGCCGAGCCTGAGGCGGTGGATGAAGTCTTCCATGCCGATTCAGAGTTGGCGTTTCTGCGCTATTCCGCCGACGGCTACGACGTCGTGAGCCGCGGCATGAACAAGGCGGTCGGTTTGCGGGAGCTGATCGATCAGTTGAAAATTGCGCCTGAAGAAGTCGCGGCGTTTGGCGATAATTACAACGATGTGGAAATGTTGAAGCTGGCCGGCACGGCAGTGGCGATGGGCAACGCCGTGGAAGAAGTGAAGGCGCTCGCGGATTATGTCACAACTTCGTCCGATCAGGACGGCATCGCCCGGGCATTAGCGCATCTGGGCTGTATTTGACGCTGATTTAAGTCGGAAAACGATCCGTTTAGGTAATCAATTTGAAATTTGGCAGGAATTCCCTAAAATAGAAAAGGATACGAAAGGGGAAAACGGATGCCTACGATTTTGGACAACGCTCTGTTCACCGCTTTTTCCGAAGCTTCTGAACAGGTTTATATCTATGTCTGCGACGTCAAACGGGATTTGTCTCACTGGTCGAAAAATGCCGTGACCTTTTTCGGCCTGCCGGGCGAATATATGGAAAATGCCGCTGCTTTGTGGAAGGCAAAAATCCATCCGGAAGATCGCGGCCGATACCTGAAGGACATCGCAGACGTTTTTTCCGGCGTCAAGACGCACCACAGCTGTGAATACCGGGCACTCAGCCAGAGCGGCGATTATGTGTGGCTGGAATGCCGCGGCACGATGATGAAAAACGAACAGGGTGAACCGTGGTTGTTCGTCGGAATGATGACGCGCCTGGACGCGCGCAATAAAATCGATCCGCTGACCGGTCTGCCGACGATGCGGGAGTTTGCCGAACTGGACTTTACAGATATCAAAGGCGTGGCGATGGTCGTCGGCTTCGATGGTTTCCGCGAAGTCATCAACAATTATGGATACCGCGGAGGCGATGAAATTCTTGCGGATTTCGCCGTAAAGCTGCGTCAGGTCTGCCCGATGGCGGCGACGCTGTACCGGTTTGAAGGCGATGAATTCGCCGTTTTGATTCCCGATGGCAGCCGCAATCAGGCCGGCAGCGTGTTTGAAGCGCTGAGGCAGGCGGCAAAAGAGCTGGGCAGCCGGCAGGTCAGTCTGGAAATCACCGGCGGCGCTGTCTGCGTGCCGCAGGATGGAACGACGCAGGAGGCGCTCATCAGCAAGCTGGAACATTCTCTGGCCCATGGCAAGGCACACCGGCGTTCTCAGCTGGTCTTTTTCAGCCTTGAGGTTTCGTCCGAATACCGCCGGATAAGTGGTTTGAAGCAAATGCTGGCGCGCTCTGTCAATCATGCGTGCGAGGGCTTTTCAATGGTTTATCAACCGTTAGTCGATCAGGATCACCGCGTGGTCTGCTGCGAAGCGCTGTTAAGGTGGAATGCCGATCCCGACGTCGGGGAAATGATCCGGCTGTTGGAAAACACCGGGGAAATTCTTCCGGTCGGCCGCTGGATCGTCCGTCAGGTGTTTGCCCAGGCGCGCTCCTGGCAGCGCAAAAGTCCGGATTTTATCACCGGGTTTAACGTTTCCTATTTGCAGTTTAAGGATCCAGGGTTTGCCGATTTTCTGATCGCGGAAGCCCGGCGGTTGGAAATCAACCCGCATCAGATTGCGATTGAGCTGACGGAAAGCTGTCAGGTCGAGGACTTTGAAGGACTGGCGCAGGAATTTGCCCGCTTGCGGGCGTTCGGCTTCAATCTGTCGCTCGACGATTTCGGCATCGCGTATTCCACGCTGCTGCTGATCCGCAACCTGCCGGCCGATTCCGTGAAGATCGATCAATCGTTTATCCGGGATTTGAGCGAACAAAATCAGGTGGATCTGGCGATTATCGAAAGCGTCGTGTCGCTGTGCTGCAAGCTGGAAATCAGACTGGTGGCTGAAGGGGTGGAAAACGCCCGCATCCTGAAGCTGTTAAAAGCTTATCCGATCACGCTGTATCAGGGCTTTTATTTTGCCAGGCCGATGATGGCGACGCAGCTGGAGCCGCTTATCGGCACGATTCTGCCCTAGATCAAACCCAGACGGAATGTTTTCCGTCTTTTCTTTTGTACAAGATTATCCCGTTGTCTCTCATTTTCTGAATTTTTGAGGATTAAGGTGGCCGCGTGTGGGAAATACTGCAAGGGAAAGCAGGTGATTGGATGCGTGCAGCACAGATCCGCAGAGAAGAAATGGGACTGCATTCCCTTGGCGAAAAGAAAGATTATTTTGAAGGCTGGTATTTCCGGCTGTGCGACCCGCGTTGTTCGCTGGCGGTGATCGTCGGTTTCAGCCCGCAGCATTCAGCCGCGCCGTTTTTTATTCAGACGACGGATACGTTGACGAATCAATCACAATGGGCGGAATTTGGCTGGCAGGACGCGGTAGTGCGGCAGTCGCCGTTTCATCTGACGCTGGGAAGCAACGAATTTTCGCTGACGCGCGTGAAGCTCGATCTGCCAAAGCTGAAAGTCCGGCTTCGTTTAAGCGGCTTGACGCCGCTGCCGTTTTCCCGGTACGCCCCGACGATCATGGGACCGTTCGCGTATTTGAAAAATATGGAATGCGTGCATGGCGTGATCAGCCTGCATCATCATGCGGAAGGTCTGGTTATTGCCAACGGACGTTCGCTTCCCGTAACCGGCGTGGGTTATCTGGAAAAGGATCGCGGCACTTCGTTTCCCCAGCGCTATCTGTGGTTTCAGTCCAACCAGTGCGGCGTACCGGATTCGTGCTTCTTCCTGTCGCTGGCCAGTATCCCGTTAGGACCGCTGACATTTAATGGTTGCCTGCTTGTCGTCAAGTTGCGCGATCAGCTGCATCGCTTTGCGACCTATACCGGCTGCCGTCTGGAATCGCTGCGCTGCCGTCAGTTTAAAGAGGGTTCCGGGTGGGCGAAGCTGCGGTTTCATCAGGGCGGCTGGCAGATCCGGATCCGTCTGGAATGCGGTCCGGCCTGTTCGCTGGCTTCGCCGCACAACGGGCGGATGCAGGGCCAGATTCAGGAAAGTCTCAGCGGCCGGGCGCATGTGACGCTGCTGCATCATGGCGTGAAGGTTCATGAAAGCCTGTGGTCGCAGGGCGGCATGGAGCTGCAATGGGAAAAAGAGGAAGATCAGAACGCGGAATACAGTAAAAAAGGGTTGTCCTGAAACGGCAACCCTCAACATTTTTATTATAGCACGAAAAAAATTTGAATGAAAGGGCTTACTTTTTTGAAAACTCTGTTTATAATGAAGTCGAAGATAAGGAAAGAGATCTTCAAACAGAAAAAGCTGATCCCTCAGACAGCCGATCAGAACGGTTGAGTCCGTTAAGGAGAGAACCTAGTTTCTCAATGAATCCATTAAGGCTGATAAAGTAAGAGGAGCGAAGCTTTCAGAATAAACGGAACGTTTATTCTAAGGAGGTTAAAGTAAATGGAACCTGGACAGAGAGGATACCGCCGCTAAACGCCGGCGCTGCGCGATGAATCGCAGATCCGTGTGATGCTTCTTACAACTTCCCATTTTGCTGAAAATTTACAAAACAGCCATCGAACAGATAAACAGCCATTTTGTGAGGATTAAGGGTAAACGCGAGGAAGAAATGAGAACGGTTTGGTTTCAGCAGTGGAATCGAATTGATGTCATAGAGAGAGTTGCGGAAATGTTGGAAAACAGCCGCTGCGGTTCATCGGTATAAATAGAATCAATAACATAGATGAAGAACCTGCAAAAAATGCGGGTTCTTTTTTCGTGCTTTGATTTCCGTTGATAACGAGCATCGGGAAATAAGCCGGTTTTGCTTCTTAGGTCTCTGTTTCAGCAGAATGGCGGCAGCAGGAAGCCGGAACGAGAGTTTTGAGGAACAGCGCCGTTTAAAGGTTGTTTTTCAGCCTTGAATTTCCCAGGAAATAGTAAGTTTAACGATTGTTAAACAAGCTTACAATTATTTTGAAAGCACTTGCGGAATATGCGATAATAAAAGTAGGTTTTCAGAATTGAAAATCAGCGCTATCTATGGTAATGTGAATTTGTTAGCAATGGAGGAGAAAACAATGTCCATGTTCAATCACGAAGCACGTCAGTTCAAGTTCGACGTGCTCAAGGAAATTTCACAGCTGGCTTATGAAGGAAAATTGACGGACGACAGCGCGGCCGCGATCAGCCGCAAACTGATCCCGGGGCGCAAGGCGGAATTCCGCTGCTGCGTGTATAAGGAAAGAGAAATCCTGCGGCAGCGCACGCGCCTGGCGTGCGGGAAAATGGCGGATGAAGCTGCGGCATACAATCCGCGTCAGATCGTTCAGGTGATCGACGCGGCGTGCGACGGCTGCACGATCCGCAAGATTCAGATCACCGACAACTGCCGCAAGTGCATGGCGAAAGCCTGTCTGGCTTCGTGTAAGTTCGATGCCATCAGCATGGGGCTGCACCGCGCCCAGATCGATTATACAAAATGCAAGGAGTGCGGCGCCTGCGCCCGCAGCTGTCCATACAACGCGATCGTCGTCACCGAGCGGCCGTGTTCCCAGCACTGCCCGGTCGACGCAATCCGCTGGGATGAAAATGGGATCGCTCAGATCGACGAAACCAAATGCATCAACTGCGGCGCCTGTCAGGCCGCCTGCCCGTTTGGCGCGATTGAGGATATGTCATGGATCGTGCCTGTCGTCAGCCTGTTGAAAATGGGAACGCCGATGTTTGCGATTGTTGCTCCAGCGATTCAGGGGCAGTTTGACAACGCCACCCTGCCGCAGATCAAGAAAAGCATTGAGCTGCTGGGGTTTGAAAAAGTCTACGAGGTCGCGCTGGGCGCGGACGCCGTCGCGTGGGAGGAACAGGCCGAGCTGGCGGAAAAGATGGAAGCCGGCGTGCCGATGACGACCTCCTGCTGTCCGGCTTTTGTCAACCTCGCAAAGATGCACTTCCCGCAGATTTACGAAAACAATATGTCGACCGTCGTTTCACCGATGATGGCGCTGGCCCGCAAGCTGAAAAAAGACCATCCGGATCACGGCGTGATCTTTATCGGCCCATGTCTGGCGAAAAAGCAGGAAGCGATGGAATCCTTTACCGCCGTTGATTACGTGCTGACCTTTGAGGAAATCGCGGCGATGATGATCGCCAAACACATTGATCCTTCGGAAGTAGAGGCGAAAGAGGAAGACTATCCGTCGATCTTCGGCCGCAACTTCGCTCAGGGCGGCGGTGTTGGCAAAGCGGTCGCGCAGGCTGCAAAGGAAAAAGCGATGGCCGCGCCGGTGAGCGTGTACGCCGACGGCTGCATGGAATGCAAGAAGCAGCTGACGTTAATGAAGTTCGGCAAGTTTACCGGCAACATTCTGGAAGGCATGGCCTGTCCGGGCGGCTGCATCGCCGGGCCGGCGGTCATCGAGCCGCCGATGGTGGCAAAAGGCCGGATGGCGAAAGAAAATAACGGCCAACAGAAAACGATTGAGGAATCGCTGGAAAGCTTTGATTTTACCGGCGTGCCGATGCATCGAAAATAAGCGAAAAGGAGAAGCGACATGGTCACTGTTGAAGTTTGTATTGGAAGCGCCTGTTACGTCAAGGGCAGCAATGAAGTCGTCACAATTCTGCAGGAGTTAATCAAAGAAAAAGGCTGGGAAGATCAGGTCAATGTAAAGGGGGCTTTCTGCATGCAGGTCTGCACACAGGGCCTGGGACTGCGCGTTAACGGCAAGCAGCTGCTGGGTGTCGGTCTGCATAATGTCAGAGAAGTGCTCGAGCGGGAAATTACGGCGGCCCTGGCATGAGCTACATCCAGCTGTCCGAGGCGAACTGCCGCAACTGCCTGCGCTGTGTGCGCGTCTGTCCCACCAAGGCGATGACGTATCAGAATCATCAGCCTACAATTCTTGAAGACGAGTGTATTCTGTGCGGCAAATGCTACGCAATCTGTCCGCACAGCGCCAAAAAGGTTCACAGCGACGTCGATCAGGTCCGTCAGTGGATCGCTCAGGGTCAGCCGCTGGCCTTAAGCATCGCACCGTCCTTTGCGTCGGTCTGGCCGGACTATCCGCGGCTGAAACGACAGCTGAAAGCGATCGGGTTTCAGGTGATCGAGGAAACGGCGGTCGGCGCCCGGCTGGTTTCTCAGGCTTACATGAAGCTGATCGAGGAACATCAGATGAAAAACATTCTGTCGACGTGCTGTCCGGCCGTCGTCACCTATGTTGAGAAAAATTTTCCGGAACTTGTCGATCAGCTGGCGCCGGTTGTGTCGCCGATGATCGCGCATGGCTATGATTTGAAAGAGCGTTATCCGGGTGTGAAGACGGTGTTTTTGACGCCATGCATCGCGAAGCAGAAGGAAGCTGCCGATCCGCGCTTTGCGGGGGCCATCGACGCGGTGTTAACGATGCCGGATCTTTCTGTCTGGCTGAAAGACGAACCTGTAAACGAGGATGAGGAACAACCGGAAGTCCGATGGGAAAGTCTGAAAGCCAGCACCGTACGAATGTATCCGACCCCCGGCGGGGTGATCCGCACCTTAAGCAGTTCGGACGAAGTGTACGAGCGGGTCAGTGCGGAAGGCATGGACCGCGTCCGGGATGCGCTGAAGTCGATCGCTCAGGGACACATGGAAGGCTATTTCTTCGAACTGTCGGCTTGCGAACAGTCCTGTCTGGGCGGTCCGCTGTTATGCCATGTCGATCACAGCGAATGGAGAGCGCGCAGCGCGATCCGACGCAACATGGATCCCCAGGATCAGGTGCGCCTGGCCCAGCTGCCCGCCAATCTGCGCGCGAAGTGGCAGGCCGATCCAATCGAGCGGACGACGCATACCGAAGAAGAAATTAAGGACATGTTGTTTTTGATGGGCAAGACGACGCGGGAAAAGGAGCTGGACTGCGGCGCCTGCGGTTACGAAAGCTGCCGCGCCAAAGCGATCGCAGTGCTGGAGGGCAAAGCGGATCCGAAGCTCTGTCTGCCCTACGCACTCGAGCACGCCCAGTCGATTTCCAATCTGATCATCGAGAACACACCGAATGGAATTCTCGTGCTGGATGAGCATAACTGCGTGCGCGAGATCAATCCTGCGGCGCTGAATATGATGAATTTGCAGGAAATTGATCCGATCGGCATGCCGGTCGAGTCGATTCTGCCGGATCAGGGGCTGCATGAGCTGCTTCAGGATTTTGTCGGCGTCCAGTATTACCGCTGCGAATATCCGCAATATCATAAAATCTTAAACCACGCGATGATCTCGATTGAGGATCACCGCTATGTCATCCTGATTTTAATGGATCTGACGGTGGAGGAAACCAAGGAGAAAGTCATCCGCCAGATGCAGATGAAGACGGCGGAGGTTGCGCAGACCGTCATCGACGATCAGATGCGCGTCGTTCAGGAAATCGCCAGCCTGTTAGGCGAAACGACGGCGAAGTCCAAGGTTGCCTTAACGCGGCTGATGAAAGCGATGGATGAAGATGATTGAAGAAAAAATCCATGTGGAAACGTCGTTTTCCTCGCTGATCAAAAAGAATGAGGAACTGTGCGGCGATAAGGTGGCGATCCGCTATTGCGATCAGTTCTGCATTCTGGTTTTGGCCGACGGGTTGGGCAGCGGGGTGAAAGCGAACATCCTTTCCACACTGACCAGCACGATCATCTGCGAGATGATGGCAGAGGGTGCGACGCTGCAGGAAGCGGTCGATACGATCACTGCGACGCTGCCGCAATGTCAGGAGCGCGGAATCGCGTATTCCACGTTTACCATCGTTCAGATTTACTACGACGGGACGGCGCATCTGATCGAATTTGATAATCCGGCCGCCGTGATCATGCGCCGGGGCACCTGTATTGAATTGCCGCGGACAACGCGGGTGATCGGGCAGCGGCGAATCCGGGAAAGCAGCTTTCAGGTAGAGCCAAACGATTTCATCGTCGTGTTTTCCGACGGGATTATCCACGCCGGGGTCGGTACGTTTTTGAACTTCGGCTGGGATCACGCCGATGTGGAAAAACATCTGACGGAATATTGCCGCTCGACTGATCCGGCACGCGAGGTGACGCGGATTTTACTGGCCTGCGTCAACGATCTGTATCAGGGCCAGCCAGGCGACGATTCGACGGTGGCCACGGCCAAGATCGTGCCGGCCACGGAGGCCCGCGTGATGGTCGGGCCGCCGGAACATCCGGAGGACGACCGCAAGGTGGTCGGCCGTTTATTAAGCGCCACGGGGAAGAAAATCTGCTGCGGCGGGACGACGTCCAACATTGTTTCACGGATTACCGGCAAGGAAATCCAGATTGAAAACCTGTTATCCTTAACCTCCGACGTCCCGCCGATGGCCTATATCGAAGGGCTGGATTTAGTGACCGAAGGGGTGCTGACGCTGCAGAAAGCGAATGAATATCTGCACGAATGCGCTCAGTCGCCGCAGTTTTACGAGCAGTTTCTGCTGACGAAGCAGGAAGACGGCGCGATCTTGCTGACGAAAATGTTTTTGCAGGACTGCACGAAAATCGTGTTCATGGTCGGCCGTTCCGATAATCCCGCGCACCGCCAGTTAGCCTATTCGACGATCTCGCTGCGGGCAAAAATCCGGATGATTGAACGGATGGCTGAAAATCTCAAGAAGCTGGGCAAGATCGTCCAGATCGAGCTGTATTAAACAAAAGGATAATCGGGAATGAAATTGACGTGCAAAGAGCGAAGATGCATATTGCCTGATGCTGAAGAATGGGACGATCCATTGTGGAATTTCCCAGTTGGCTTTGCGGACGTGGTTTATGGAGAAGTTGATAGAGAAGTAGAAAAGCTGCCGGATCTTGCGGCAGTTTTCATTTGGTCAGAAGGCAGCCGGAACCAATCGTTTCTCCTAAGGAAGAACACCGCTGCGCAATCATGCAGGCTTCAGCCAGAGAAATTGTTCAAAAGTTTAGTGTGGCTAAACAGATGATATCACTTTATTAAATTTATACTTGCGCTGACGAATTTTTTTGATATAATTTTTTCGTGATTGAAGTTAAGGAGGGATGGGAAAACAGACGATCACGCCCGTTGATTTTGAATGATGAGTACCACGTCATTGCCGGTTGAAAACGACCGGCCGCATGACCTGATGTTCCACGAAGAACAGGCCTCGGACAGCCGGGTCAAATGCCGAAATTGAAACAGGGTTACCCTTGTTGATGCCAAAGCGTAATGCTTTGAAAAAGTTCTGTGACACGCAATCACCAAGCGGCCAAAAGCCATCGTCTTGTCTTTCTATCCTGAAGCGCAGGGAGCGCACCGGAAGAAAATTGAAGAAACGAAAAGAACTGTTTTTGTTTTTCTATTTTGAAAGGGGAAGTATCATTTTATGAAAAAATTATTGACTGTGCTTTGCGCACTGCTTTTCATTGCGGGCTGTTCCGCCGCGCCTGCCGCGCCGACGCCTCTGGCTTCTGCGGACTCCGTCCCAACTCGCTCAGGCGGCAACTTTACGGATCAGATGAAACTGGCTTACCGCGATGATCTGGATCCGGAAGCCGGCGCGGATGCGGTTGAGCGGCAGGGCGATCATCCGGATTCACCTTATTTTTCCACGGTTGACTTTTACAATGCCGAAAGTACGGAAACGCTGACGATTCTGCCGCATTTTCAGACGATGCAGCAGACTTCGGAGTGGTCCTGCGGGGTGGTTTCCGCGCTGTTGGTTTTCAACTATTATGATCAGCTGGGCGAACAGACCGAGCGCACACTGGCAGAACTGCGAAGCAACGGCCTGACCCCGGAAGCGACCGACATGGAATCCATGATCGCGATCTTTAATCAGGTTGGCGGCTTCGATCTGGAAAGCAGTCTGGATTATCCGGCTGATCAGCTGGAAGCGGCCTTTCCATTAGAACGGTTTGAAGCCCTGCTGAAGGAAGGCACGCCGGTGATGGTCGCCTGGAACGACTGGGGCGGACACTGGCAGGTGGTGATCGGCTATGACAACATGGGAACGGAAACGACGCAGGATGATGTTCTGATCGTCGCCGATCCTTACGACACGACAGATCACAATCAGGATGGCTATACCGTCTATGGGGCGGAACGTTTTTATTACAACTGGACGATGTATGATTTCTTCGAAGAACAGGGAATGGAGAATCAGCGGGATCTGATGTTTCTGATCGCCACGCCGTCCGCCGGCTAACTTATCCAGATCAAGATCAAAGCTTTTCATCTCCGCTGTGGAAACTGACTGCGATTTTCTGAAAGCTGAAATAGAGAAAACAAACATGGAGAATTAATTTTCAGAAAATACTGAAAAAAGAATTGACAAGTTTTTCGGTCTGCGGTAAACTAATCCCATCAGCACAAATGCATAGATCAGGAAATGAGAAACTGGAACGTCGGGTTTAAGAGAGCTGCCGGAAGGTGCGAGGCAGTACGGACACCGGGGACAACTGCCCTGTTAGCAGCGAACTGAAAGGCATGGCCGAGTAGGGGAAGCCGGGAATTCCCGTTATAGAAGAAGACATTCTCGCAAGTGCGACGATGTCCGCAGAGTGATCCTGTTTTAACAGACAGGATAATAGGAGTGGTACCACGGATTGATCATCCGTCTTCTAATTGGAAGGCGGATTTTTTGTGTTTGATTAAAGGGGGCTTGAGGGCGTGAAACTGGGGAGACAAACCGGAGTTTCCGGAGCACTGCTTTTCTGAACTGCAGGGTTAAGCGAAATTCAGAAAAGGAGAAAATTAATGATGAAAAACTGGGTAAAGAAAATTATCGTCGGCGTCTGCGCCGTCATGTTAACAGCCTGTGCTGTTCAGGGAGAGAACAGCGCCGCACCTGCCGCCACCGCGTCGGACGAACCGGTCAGCGGAGGAACCTACATCGTCCGCGGAGCGGGCGATCCGTACAGTTTCAATCCGGATTTGAAAGTCGACGACTGGGGCGTCGTCGCCTATCAGAATATCTTCAACCGGCTGGTCAAGCAGACGATTTCCAATGAAGTAGTCGGTGATCTTGCGGAAAGCTGGGAATTTTCAGAAGATGGCCTGACGCTGACGTTCCATCTTCACGAAGGTGTGAAGTGGCATGACGGCGAGCCGTTCAGCTCCGAGGACGTCAAGTGGACGTTTGATAAGATCCGTACCGAAGGATATCAGTCCAACAGCTTCAAGCAGCTGAGCGAAATTACCTGCCCGGATGCAAATACCGTCGTATTCCATCTTTCCGAGCCGAATTCCGGGATTGTCGCCACGATCGGCTGGCTGGGAACCTTCATCATGCCAAAGCATATCTACGATACGCCGGAGTACGATTGGTCGACCAATCCAGCCAACTTCCAGCCCGTCGGCACCGGTCCGTTCAAGTTTGTTTCGTATGAAAAGAGCGTTGCGATCCGCATGGAGCGCAATGAGGATTACTTCAAGGGCGCGCCGTATATCGACGAATTAATCGTTTCGATTATTCCGGATGAATCGACAGCGTTCCAGGCATGGCAGAATGGCGAAGTCGACGACATTCTCGGCAAAGCCCCGTCTTCGGAAATCGCCGCGCTGAAGCAGGATCCGAATTACAACGTTTACCAATATGTCGCCACCGGCCGCGTTTATCTCTCGTTCAATCTGAAAGAAGGTCCGTTTGCGGACGTGCGCGTTCGTCAGGCGGTTGACATGGCGTTAAATCGTCAGGAAATTCTCGATAAGGCGGCCAAGGGCATCGGCAGCGTCCCGGAAACGTACATGACGCCGGTCTTTGACTGGGCGATGAGCGACACCGCGCGGATTCCGGAGATGGATCGGGAAGCGGCAAGGAAGCTGATTGAGGAAGCCGGCTATACCCAGGACGAAAACGGCTATTATTTCACCTGCACGCTGGACACGTTTGAAAGCGGCAACTTCAAGGATACCGCGACGGTCATTCAGGCCCAGCTGAAAGAAATCGGCATCGAAGTGAAGCTGAATATTTCAGAAATCGCCAACTTCCAGACCAAGGTGCTGGATAATTACAACTTCGATATGGCGATGAACTCCGGTTCGCAGGGCCCGGACGCCAACGCGATTGAAAACCGGATCGGTTCCAACGGTTCGCTGAACATCTCCAAATATGCCAATCCGGAAATTGACGAATTGTTGAAAGCGGGCATCGCCGTGTCGGATAAAGCGGCCCGAGGGGAAGTGTATAAGCAGATTCAGGAAATCCTGAAGCGTGATCTGCCGATGGTCATCGTTACCGATGAAATCTACAGCTATCCGATCAAGGCGACAATTCATAACCATCCGTTATCCACTGAAAAGTCCACGACGCTGGGGACCAACGAGTTCTCTGAAGTCTGGATCGAGCAGTAAGCCGAAAACTATGAATCTAAACAAATCCCCGGTTGTGTCGTTCCGGGGATTTCTTTTGGTTTTCGCATCGTGCTATAATGCGGGCGAGGTGATGGGAATGATCAGAACCCGGCAATGGATCATGGATAACTTTATGGCGCTGGCGCAGGAAAAACCGCTGAACAAGATCACCGTAGCGCAGATCGTAGGACGCTGCGGATTAAATCGAAACACGTTCTATTATTATTTTGAGGATATCCCGTCTTTGGTGGAAGCAATCTTTGCCCAGCAGGCGGCGGCTTTGCTTCCCGAGCAGCGGGATACGCTTTCGCTCCTGGACAGTCTGGATCAGGCGCTGGCCTGGTGTCAGAAGTATCGGCAGGCGGCCCTGCATATTTATCATTCGGCCAGCCGCGAATTGTTTCAGCAGCATCTGACCGATCTGATCGGCAATACGCTGGACGCTTATGCCTGTCAGGCGGGACTGGATGGAAAATATGAACCGGAAGCTCTGAAGACTGTGCTGCATTTTTACCGCTGCCTGCTTTTGGGGGTAACGCTGGACTGGCTGGACCACGATATGCGCTATGATCTCAAGGAGGAAGCGCGAAGTCTGATCACGCTGGCGGAAAACGGCGCGCTGCTGCCATCTGAATATTCAGGCAAACAGCCTTGATTGTCTGATCGTTTTACACCTGGCGAAATCTGTCGCTGGGTTTCTTTTTCTGGCTTTCCTATAATGAAACCAGTGGAAAAAGGAGAAGCTAATTTATGAAAACGATCGAAAAAATGAAATCCGCTGCTTTGGAAACCGCTGTTAAAACAGCGTTGGCGTATCTGGAACGGGATCCGGAGGCCAATATTCCCAAGGTGATGAAGCTGGTGGATCAGGTTTGCCCTGAGGACTGGTACGCGTCTCAGCGCCGGGCGGTGCGCGAGGTGATCGAACAGAAGAATCATTGGTATGACCTGATGCTGAAGCTGTATGATCTGGACGCCGGCGTCCGGAAAACATTCTTCACCAATTTCATTATCAACGCCTCCCTCAGAGGCAGCGCCCGTCAGATTGAAGCCTCGGCTGAAAATCAATGCAATGTTCCGTGGGCGATTCTGCTGGATCCGACCTCGGCGTGCAATCTGCGCTGCACCGGCTGCTGGGCGGCGGAATACGGCCATCAGCTGAATCTCAGCGTGGCGGAAATTGACAACATCATCACTCAGGGCAAAGCTCTGGGGACCTTTATGTATATCTATACCGGCGGGGAACCGCTGATGCGCAAAGCGGATCTGCTTACGCTCTGCCGGAAGCATCCGGATTGCGAGTTTCTGGCGTTTACCAATGGAACACTGATCGACGAGGCGTTTTGCGAAGCGATGCTGGAAGTGAAGAACTTTGTACCGGCGATTTCACTGGAAGGCTTTGAAGAAGCCAACGACAGCCGCCGGGGCGCGGGGTGTTATGCGAAGGTCCGCGCGGCGATGGCGCTGCTGAAGCAATACAAGCTGCCCTTCGGCGTATCGACGTGTTATACCAGCGCGAATGTGCAGGATGTCAGCAGCGAGCGGTATTTCGATCAGATGATCCGGGACGGCGCGTTGTTCGCCTGGTTCTTCCACTACATGCCGGTCGGCAATGAAGCGGCGCCGGTGTTATTGCCTTCTGCGGACCAGCGGGCCTGGATGATTCAGCAGATCCGCGGCTTCCGCAAGACGAAGCCCATCTTCACGATCGACTTCCAGAACGACGCCGAATATGTCGGCGGCTGCATCGCCGGCGGCCGGCGTTATCTGCACATCAATGCCAACGGCGATGTCGATCCGTGTGTGTTCATCCATTATTCCAATGTGAATATCCGCGAGCATACGTTGCTAAAAGCTCTGCAAAGCCCTTTGTTTATGGCTTATTATCACAACCAGCCGTTTAATGAAAACATGCTGCGGCCATGTCCGATGCTGGAAAATCCGGAAATCCTGCCTCGGCTGGTCAAGCAAAGCGGCGCTGTTTCGACAGATTTGCAATCGCCGGAAAGCGCGGAACATCTGTGCGCGAAATGTCAGAACTACGCGCAGGTGTGGGCGGTTCGTTCCCAACAGATCGCAAACGAACTGCATCCGCAGGGAAACTCTGACAAGTAAGCGGTTTGCTGAGAAAACCCGGCCGGTCATGAGAATCGGCGCGGGTTTTTCTCTTTTTTCTGCGGCTTGGCCGAACTGACCCACGTTAATCTGGCCGGGGGCTCACGCTTGGAAAATCAGTCGTATAACCCCTCAATAAATAATAAAAAAGTTTTCCCCCGCCATTCTTTTTGTATTACAATAAGGAAGACCGCGGCGCCGGTTTTCTCGGGAATCCTGTGGGAAGCGGATTTTCTACGCGGTATTCTGAAAGCAAAAAGGGGGATTTGAAATGAAAAAAAGGACGCGGACGATGGCGTTTATCGCTATCTTTGCGGCGATCAATTACATTGTTTTCAGCTATTTGAAGATCGACATCCCATTGGCGGCCGGATCTTCAGTCGCGATCCACGTCGCAAATGCGATCGTGGTGGTGTCGGCTTTTTTGTTAGGACCAGCCGAGGGGGGCGTTGCCGGAGCGATCGGCTTGTCGATTGCCGACTTGCTGGATCCGCGCTATGTCGCATCCGCACCGAAGACATTTTTCCTGAAATTCTGCATCGGCTATCTCTCCGGAAAAGTCGGACAGAAGCTGGGACTGGCGCAGGCCGCAGATTCCAGACAGGCGGCTCAAATCGCAGCGATCAGCGCGGCGGCGGGCCTGGGCTTCAACGTGGTCTTTGATCCGATCATCGGTTATTTGTTCAAACGGTTTATTCTGGGGATCAATGCCGAAGCCGCGGCGATCATCCTGACCTGGACCGGCGGTGTTACCGCCTTCAACGCCGTGATCTGCGTCTTTGTTTCCGTATTCTTGTATATGGCGTTAAGAAAACCGTTCGCCAGTATTTACGGGCGGAAGGAGAGTTAAGGCAAAACACGTCCGGGCGGAAAAGGAAACAAGTTCTCTCAAACAAAAAAGAAAAACCACCGCAGGAACAAGCTTCTGTCATGCGGGCAGAGAGCAGGATTCCATTCGGTGGTTTTTTTGTGGACCCGCGGGATTTCAGACTTCCGGATTCAATTCCGCCTGGATGAAGCGTTCCTTGATTTCCGGATAGACAAACAACAGAATAAACGGCAGAATCGAGATCAGGCTGGAAACGGTGCCCAGTACGCTCAGATCGACGAATTCCGCGATGAACCCGAAAGCCAGCGAGGATAACGCCTGACCGCCGCTGGAGGCCATCATGATAAAGCCGGAAATCATCGCCCGCTTTTCCCGCGGGATGACCAACATGAACGCGGCGTTGAGAATCGCGTTGGCCACGGCGCTGACAAAATAGCTGATCAGAAAGGTGAACGCCAGCGAGTTGAACGTCTGCATCGAATAACAGACGGCAAACAACAGGGAACTTAACGGAAAACCGAACAACATCAGCCGGATCCGCAGCTCCGGTTTGATATTCAGCGTGCCCATGAAAATCGTGCCGATCAGCGCGGAAATCGACTGCAGCGACATCAGATAGCCATACTGTACGACGTCCAGCCCCCGGCCCAGACAAAACGGCAGGAACACGGCGCCCATGCCCGAGCCGAAGAAATTGGCGGACACCGCGATGATGACGATCAGGCGGAAGCAGCGGTCGTTGAACACATACTGGGCGCCCTCTTTCAAATCGGCAAACAATGTTTTCAGGTTGATCGGCATGCCTGTCTTGGGCGCCCGCGGCACGTCGATGAAGCATTCGGTGAACGCGGAGATCAACAGGGAAACCCCGTTGAGCAGGATGACGAAGGGAACGCCGAGAAACGCGATGATCGCTCCGCTCAAGCCTTTGCCGGCCATCGCGACGAGCGAGCGCATGCCGCCGGAGAGCGACTGCGCCCGGACCAGATCCTTCGGCATCACAAGATCGGTCATGACGGTCATCGAAGCCGGTGTGAAAAACGCGTTGCACAGGGCGGCGATGAAAGCTGTAGCCAGCACCATCCAGACTTCCAAGTGCTGGCTCATCGCGATCAGGCCCAGTCCGATCATCGTTAAGCCGCGGATCAGGTCCGTGCCGACGATCATCCATTTGCGGTGGCTGCGGTCGATGATCGCGCCGCAGAAGGGGCCCAGGATCATCGCGACAAACATGGAGATGCTTGTCAGCAGACCCATTAATGCGGTGGATCCGGTTTTCTCATAGACCCAATAGCCGATGCAGATGCTGTAAAGCACATCGCCGAACGTGGAGAACAGCGTACCCTGCCACAGCAGGATAAAATTTTTATTCCAGAGCTTCAGTGTTTTCGTTTCATTCATGACGTCCACCTCTTGTTAGTTCCATAATATGACAAAGCGATTAAACTGTCAATTAAAATTATGAATTATAAAATAAAAATAATTAATTTATTCTTTTAAATTTTGATTTTTAAAATAAAAATGATGAAAGAACAGTTGTTTGTTCGAATAAAGGGGCCAAGCGGGGGCCGGTCTGAGCGAAGGGTAAAGCAAACCCTGCCAATGTCTCGGCAGGGTTTACTTAAATCCAAAGAAAATGTGAACTTTATTGCAGCGAATCCAGAATCGCTTTCATCCGCCCGGCCAGTCCCTGCACTTTTGACAGACTCAGCGAACAGAGTGCGACGCGGATTCCTTTGTTGACCTTGACGGTGTAGATATGATTGTCGATCAGCTTCTGGTGATATTGATCACGCAGCGCGTTATCCTTCATCTGCAGCGTTACAAAGAAACCTTCTTTATAAGGATAACAAAGCAGACCGCAGGCAGCGGCTTCTTCGATGAAGCACTGGCTGCGCTGTTTCAGCAGATCGACATAGCGCTGTTTTTCTGCCTCAAAGCCAGCGCGGTTTTCCGTCGTGATCCAGGTGAAGTTTTCCATCGCGGCGTTGGGGATGTTGCTCCATGTGGCGCGGGCGGTCTTTTCGAAAACGATCTCGGCTTCGCGCACGCGCTGGGCGTTTTGTCCCAGAATTAATGCCGCCCCGCAGCGCAGGCCGTAAGAGGTCAGCGTTTTGGAACAGCTGAACGCGATCACGGCCAGCACGTTTTCATTTATTTCATTAAGGCAGCTCAGATAATCGCGGCTGTGCAGGCCCTGATAGCTGTAATCAATATAAGCGATATCGTTGAGAATCACGCACGGTCCCTGTTTGCTCAGCTCGTTGAGGAAGTGGACGATTTGCCGCCATTCCGCCAGACTCATGGAATAGCCGGTCGGGTTGTGGCATGGATCATTGATCACGGCCAGCAGCCGTCCCTGCTCGCTCATCACCTGGCGGCAGACGCTTTCAAACGAAGCGAAGTTGAAGTGATCGTCGTCAAACATCGCGTAGGAAGCGGTCTTCAGCCGGGCCTGGGCGGCCATCAAGTTGTACGATCCCCAGCAGATTTCCGGCAGGACGACGGTTTGTCCCGCTTCCAGAACATTGATCATCGTCATGTTGACGGCGCCGGTGCCGCCCGGGGTAGCGATGACGGAGGCGTTTAATTTGATCGGCTGATCCTGCAGCACCCAGTTTCTGACCTGAGTCCGGTAGCCAGGATTGCCGGTGAAGCTGGCGGCGTAAGCCGCTTTGACTTCCTTGGCGATCGCGTTGTAGTGATCGAAGACATTCTGGTAGGCGACAAGTCTGCCCTGTTCATCGTAAAGGGAGCCGATCGTCGCGTCGACGACGGCCTCTGCGCCATGTTCGGCGATATCCTGCTTCGCCATCGAAACGACGGCGAAGACGGTATCTTCAATCGGCTGCAGATCGGCGGATTGTTTCATAAAAGACATCGGGATCATCTTCTTTCCTTGATTAATGTCTTGATTATAACTGAATTGCACAGAATTGAAAAGAACCTTTCATACAATGAAAAGAAAGGAGGCAATTATGCGAATTCATGAAGAAGTACGAAAAATGCCGGTCAGTCCGATCCGGACCTGGACTGCGCGGCTGCATGAGTCCGGTGCGCGGGCGCAGCTGACGCTGGGCGAACCGGCGCAGAGCACGGATTTGAGGATAGCGGAAGCCGCGTCGGAAGCGCTGCGGCAGGGCCTGACGCACTATCCCCCAGCCGCCGGACTGGCCCCGCTGCGACAACAGCTGGCAGAGCGCGAACGAGCTTTGCGCGGCTGGACGTTTCATCCGGAACAGATTCTGATCACCAATGGGGCACAGGAGGCGCTGGCAGTCTGCTGCCTGGCGTTATTAAATCCCGGCGACGAGGTGCTGGTGATGGATCCCGGCTATCCCGGCACGCTCAGCGCGATCGCACTGGCGTCTGCCGTACCGGTGTTCTGTTTGACCGACGATCAATTTCAGCCGGAGTTTGCGGCGATGGAACGTGCGGTCAGCGCGCGGACCCGGGCGATTATCGCCGCCAGTCCGAATAATCCGACCGGTCAGGTTTTATCTGCCGACGCATTAGAGCATCTGGCAGCCCTGGCGGAAAAGTATGATCTGGCGCTGATCCTGGATGCGGCTTACGAACAGTTAAGCTGGAAACCGCTGAATTTCAAGGGGTTGCGGTCTGCCCGTCACCGCGTGATCTTCGTCGGCAGCTTTTCCAAGACGTATGCGATGACCGGCTGGCGGCTGGGCTGGATCAGCGCTCCCCGGCGCTGGAATCCGGCGCTGCTGAAAACACATCAGGCGCTGGTCTCGGGCGTGGCTGGATTTGTGCAGAAGGCCGGCTGCACCGCGCTGACGCTGTCGGCTGCGCCCTGGCGGCAGACTGTTGAAAAACAATGCGAACACGCCTGGCGGCGGCTGAATGAAATCGGTTTATCCTGTCTTTGTCCGGAAGGCAGCTTTTACTGCTTTCCGTCGATCGTCTCAACCGGTTTGACCAGCGAACAATTTGCGCTTGCGCTGGCGGAACAGGCCGGCGTCGCCGTCTTGCCGGGAACGCTGTTCGGCAGGCGCGGAGCAGGTCATGTGCGGATATCGGTCGGCGGCGAGTGGGAAACGCTGAACTGGGCGCTGGATCAGATCGAAAAGTTCGTCAAAGCAGCCGGCTGAAGGCCAAAAGCAAAAACAGCAGCGAAGGCAGGTATTCACTGCCTTTTTCAATTCTTCGGACAAACGGCAGCACCGGGCAGAGATTGCCGGCCATGACCAACAGGAAATTCACAAGCGCAAAACACAGCGCTGTCGAGCCCACCGGCGCTCCATCCAGAGCGAAGCTGAATCCCAGCACGGCGTTGTCCAGACTTAACGCCAACCCCAATAACAACGCTTCGCGGCTGCTCAGACGCTGGTTGTGATCCAGATCGGAGCTGGCCGGGTCGTTGATCATCGTGATCAGCGTGGGTGAACCGGATCTGCGTTTTTTTAACGCCTCTGCAAACGACAGGTAAGCCAGACAGAAAAACAACACAAAGCCTAATCCCCGGGCGGCGCCCTGGGGAATGGCGGCCGTCATTCGCCGCGCGGACAACATCACCGCACTGACGATCACCAGCGGGCAAAGCGAGATGAAAAGCAGCTGCGGCAGACAGATGCGGATTTTTTTCAGCCGGAAGGTGAATCCGCTGAAAAAACCGTCCAGACTGACCAACAGGCTTAAAAAGATCAGATGGGCCATAACACTCCTCCTCTATCGTCAGGGTATGAGCGGCCCGGCCGCGCTGTCCAGGCGAAGAACCCGGGAAGTTTTCTTTGTCAGATTCCGTCGAAGTCATGTATAATAGAGGACGTTAAGTTAGGAGTGAGTTTATGAGCTTTGCCAGAAGATATGGCATTCCCTTTCTGATCATGATCGTCAGCGGCCTGATCGTGCGGCTGTTCAATATGTATCTGCCGGTTTCGATCCGTTCGACGCTGGTGACGATCGCGATCGCAATCAGTTTGTTCGCGTTCGGCCTGAGTCTGCATATCCATAAAAAAAGACGAGATGAGTCATGGTTTAAAAAACTCGTCATCTCGTTCTTCCTGATGTTTTTCGTGTTATGGGATCTGGGCTATATCGTCTTCCCGCAGCTGAAATCCATTTTCAACTTTCTGGGGATCCAGGGGTTCGTTATCTATATGGTTTATGTGTACTGCGGCTGGGCGTTTTTTGATTGATCCGCTGCCGTTGTTCCCATTAAAAACGAAAAGCGCAGCCCCCGGGGGTGTGCGAAGGCTTAATCTTCGAACAGAATCGTCCCCAGGCGCAGCTGCGTGGAGCCTTCGCGCAGGGCGATCGGGTAATCGTGACTCATCCCCATCGAACAGATCGTAAACTGCGGGCCGCCGTAGTTCTTTTTCAGCCGATCAAATAAGGCGCGGGCCTGACGGAAGACGGCGGCAATGGCGGCTTCATCCTCCACATGCGGCCCCATCACCATGATTCCTTCGGGAATCAGATGTTCAAACTGGCTGAGTGCTTCAAAGAAAGCGTCGGCCTGGGCGGCTGCCAATCCGGTTTTGGTCGTCTCCTGGGCCAGATTGAATTCACTCAGCACGCCGATCGTCCGGCTGAGGCGGGCGGCTTCCTTGTCCAGCACGGCCGCCAGCTCCAGCGAATCCAGCGAACAGACGCGGTGCAGATAAGGCAAAACGGCGCGGACCTTGTTGCGCTGCAGGTGGCCGATAAAATTCCAGCGGATATCGGATGGCAGCTGCGGCGCCTTCTGCAGCAGCTCCTGTGCCCGGTTTTCTCCGAAATCGCGCGCGCCGCGATCGTAATAAGCCTGGATCTGGGCGATGGAGCGATGCTTGGAGACGATTAAAAGCTCGCATTGGTCTTGACATTGATGAAGAATGGTTTCATAAAGCTGCGGCATACTATCCCTCTTTTCTTGGGATATTATACCACTTTCAAAGGAGGAATGAACGATGAAAGCAGATCTGCACATCCACTGTTCAGCCAGTTTTGACGCCACGGAATCCGTGGAAACGATCCTGCGCCTGGCGCGGGAAAAGCATCTGGACCTGATCGCGATCAGCGACCATAATGAGATCGACGGCGCGCTGAAGCTGGAGGCCAAGGCGCAGGAAACGGGGATCGAAACGCTGCGGGGCATTGAAATCGACTGCTTCTTCGGCCGCAATATCGTACATTTGTTAGGTTACGGCTGCGATCTGCGTGATCCCGGCTTCACGCGCTTAAAGAATCATTACATCGAAGAGCTGCGGCGCACCGGACGTCATCGGCTGGCATTGATCGAGGAGCATTACGGCTTGAAGCTAAACGAAGCGGCGATCATCGCACGGGCGCACGGCCGGCCGTATACCAACGTTGAAATTACGCAGGAGCTGCTTGAAACTCAGGCTCATCCCGATCTGAAGCCATATCAGACAGGCGCACGCAGCGCCAATCCGATCGCCAACTTCTATTGGGATCAGCTGGCGGTGGGGTGTTGGGGCTATGCCGAAATGCGGCTGCCGGACTGGCGGCAGGTTGTGGATTATGTGCATCGCTGCGGCGGAGCGCTGATCGTCGCTCATCCGATGCAGAATCTGAAGCTGGACGCCGCGGCGGCGGAAGAACTGCGTGAAGGCGGAGCGGACGGCTTTGAAGTTTACAGTTCTTACCATGATGAGAAAGGCCGGCGGTTTTATCATGAATTCTGCCGGAAATGGGGACTGGCCGAAACTTTCGGCAGTGATTTTCATGGGGCGACCAAACCGAATATTGATTTGGGAAAGACGGGCTTTGACGGCGACTGCGCGGCGATGATCGCGCTGCTGAAAGCCCGGATCGCGTACTGGCAGGCGCGCTGAACAAGGCGCGCCCGGCTTATTTCAGGGGCTGAAAAAGGAGATGTCCGGCGGCAAATTTGAACAAGTTCCGTTTACAAGCGCTTTCTGAAAACGAATGTAAAAAATAAGAAAAACGGCGCAAAATGGTAAAAAAAACGGGAAAATTCTTTTCAGGTTATTCCATTTGACAGATTTTCGTGTATAATAGAAAGCAATGAAATTATGTTTCATTGAATGTAAAATTATGAAAATTTTACATTTTTATTTTCCCGTTTGAGAGGACAGAGGAAAAAGATTTTTAGGTAAAAGGAGGAAATCTTGAAATGAAACGTTATATTGGAAAACGTGCATTGAGTGGTCTTCTCGTTGTCCTGTTGTCAGTCTGCTTCAACTTTACGTTGATCCGTCTGGCTCCGGGCGATCCGATCCGCATTATGGCGGGCACGGATAATCCAAACGAAGAGATGATCGAAGCACTGCAGCAAAAATATGGCCTGGACAAATCCATTCCGGAGCAGTTCGTCATGTTTCTTGGCAATGTAGCGAAGGGGGACTTGGGGTATTCTTACATCAGCGACGAATCCGTCATTAAACTGATCGGTGAGAAGATCGGCCCGACACTGGCGCTGTCGTTAACCGCGGTGCTGCTGTCCGTCACCATTGGTACATTGATAGGAATCTACGCTGCACGAAAGAACGGGTCCAAGTTTGACCAGTTCGTGTGCAGTATCTCGTATGTGTTCGACGCGACGCCGGGATTCTGGCTGGGGTTAATGATGATTCTGATCTTCGCTTCGACGCTGAAATGGTTCCCGACCTCGGGCATGGTGAACCTGAGAGCCAATTATAAGGGGTTTGCGTACTTCGCCGACGTCTGCCGCCATCTGGTGCTGCCGATTACGACGATGGTGCTGACGCAGACGCCGTATTACTTCCGAATTGCGCGTTCTTCCGTCTTACAGGTGATGTCGGAAGATTTCATCACGACGTTCAAGGCGACCGGCATGAAGGAAAGCCGGATCTTCAACAAGTATGTTCTGCGCAACGCGATTCTGCCGACCGTGACGGTTTTGGGCATGTCGCTGGCGTTTTTGCTTTCGGGTTCCGTCTTAATCGAAACGGTTTTCGCATGGCCGGGCATGGGCCGACTGATGTTCAGCTCGATTTCCAAGCGTGACTATCCGGTGCTGACTGGAATTTATCTGGTCACGTCCGTCGTTATCTGTATCGCGATGATTCTGGTCGATATCCTCTACGGCTTTATCGATCCGCGGATCCGCTACGACTAGGAGGAACAGTACAATGAAAAAAGACAATGTTTTTCAGGCTGCGATGCGGGTGTTGAAAAAGAACTCCCAGCTGCGCACGGGCGTCATTCTTCTGATCGTCTTATTGTGCATCGCTTTCTTCGCGCCGATTATCGCTCCGTGCGATCCGTATAAATTATATGATGCGCTGGTTGCCGGACCGGGCACGCCGGGACATATCCTGGGTACCGACGGTCTGGGCCGCGACGTTTTAAGTGAGATTATCTATGGGACGCGGACGTCGTTAATGATCGGCGTCGTCGCCGCGAGTATTTCCGGTATTCTGGGTACCTGCATCGGCGGCATCGCGGGTTTCTTCGGCGGCAAGATCGACCGGCTCATTTCGGAATTCATGAACTTCTTCCTGATGACGCCGTCGTTCTTCCTGATTCTGATCATCGTCGCGCTGTTTGGCAGCAACATCATGTACATCATGATTGTTATCGGCCTGACTTCGTGGACCGGCAATGCGCGTTTAATGCGTGCGCAGGCGATCTCCTTAAAGGAGAGAACGTTCGTCAAGAGCGCGCAGGCGATGGGCGAAAGCCGCTTCAGCATCATGTTCAAGCACATCATTCCAAACGGGATTTTCCCGATTATCGCGCAGACCACGATGAACGTCTCCAGCGCGATCCTGTCCGAAGCCGGCCTGTCATTCTTGGGCTTAGGCGATCCAAATGTCGTCAGCTGGGGTCAGATTATCTACCATGGCAAACAGTACATGCCGAAGGGCTGGTGGATTTCCACCTTCGCCGGCGTTGCCGTTGTCTTCACCGTTCTGACATTCTTCCTCATCGGTGACGGCCTCAACCGCGTGCTCTCGCCTAAGATGGACGCCAATAACTAGGGAGGAAGGAAAAAATGGCATTATTAGAACTGAAAAACGTCAATGTACGTTATATTATGAAGGACAAGAAGGTCCATGCCTGCCAGCATGTCAGCCTGGAAATTGAGGAACAGGATTCGATCGGTATCGTCGGCGAGTCCGGTTCCGGCAAATCCACGCTGGCCAGCGCCGTTCTGCGCCTGCTGCCGCACCGCATCACGCAGGTCGACGGCGAAATTTTGTACAACGGCAAGGATCTGTTAAAGTTAACGAAGGATGAAATGGATGCGCTGCGCTGGACCGATCTGTCGATCGTATTCCAGAAGTCGATGAGCGCGCTGAGCCCGGTTCACAAGGTCGGAGCGCAGATGGAAGACGTTTACCGCGTGCATTTTCCAAACGCGGACAAGAATGAAATCAAACAGCGGGTTTACGATCTGTTCAAGGTCGTCAACCTGTCTGACCGTGTTTACGAGTTATATCCGCACGAACTGTCCGGCGGCATGATGCAGCGTGTTTCAATCGCGCTGAGCCTGCTTCACAATCCGCGCTTACTGGTTCTGGACGAAGCGACAACGGCGCTGGACGTCGTTACGCAGAGTCAGATCCTGCGCGAGATCATGAGTCTGGAACAGAATCTGAACGTAACCCGGATTATGATTACCCACGACGTTTCCGTCGTCGCCTCGACCTGCAAGAAGATCGCCGTCATGTATGCCGGCCGATTGATGGAAAGCGGCGAGACGAAGGACGTCTTAGTCAATCCGCAGCACCCATACACGCAGGGTTTGCTTAAATCGTTCCCGTCCTTTAAGGGCGCCAAAAACGATCTGCGCGGGATTCCGGGTTCGCTGCCGGATTTAAGTCAGGAAATTCCAGGCTGCGTCTTCGCGCCGCGCTGCCCGTTTGCGACTGAGAAATGCCGCACGGTTGAGCCGGAATTGAAGACGGTCAACGAGAAGGGCAACTGGAAGGTTGCCTGCCACAAGGTAGGAGGTGAATAAGCGATGTCGGATACAGTAAACTCAGATGTAGTTATTCAGGTCAAAGACCTGACCCGCTGGTATATCCAGAAAAAAGTGACCAAGCAGGATGGCAAGGTCAGCAAGAAACAGACGATCAAGGCTGTCGACGGCGTCAGCTTTGAACTGAAACGGGGCGAAACCTTAGGCGTTATCGGCGAATCCGGATGCGGTAAGTCGACGCTGGGCCGCGTTTTGATCCATTTGGAAGATCCGACGGCCGGTGAGATTTTATATCACGGTGTTTCCAGCACTCAGCTGAAAAAGAAGGATCGGCTGGCTTTCTGCCGGACCTGCCAGATGATTTTCCAGAATCCGTTTGATACATTTGATCCGCGGTACACGATTGAAAAAATCTTCATGAGCACGATGAAGCTTCACAAAATCGGCGCCAATGATGAAGAACGGCATAACATTATGATCAAAACGCTGGAAGACGCCGGAATGGCGCCGGCCACCGATTATATCTACCGTCACCCGCATGAACTGTCCGGCGGTCAGCTGCAGCGTATTTCGATTCTGCGAAGCATGCTGCTGCGCCCGACGTTCTTAGTTGCGGACGAACCGGTCAGCATGCTGGACGTTTCGATCCGTGCGGATATCATCAATATGCTTCAGACATTAAGCAAGGAAGAAAACACGGCGATGGTTTTCATCAGCCATGATATCGCGACAACCCGTTATATTTCCGACCGGGTTGCGGTCATGTACCTGGGCCGGATTGTGGAAACGGGCGTTACCGACGAGGTTCTGCACAATCCGCAGCATCCGTACACCAAGGTCCTGATTTCCAACTGCGCATCTTTGGATCCATTGGAAAAACGCGAAATCATCGAAATTGAGGGCGAACCGCCGACCCCGATCAACACTGGCCCGGGCTGCTACTTTGCCCCGCGGTGTTATCAGGCTTGCGAGAAGTGTTTTAAAGAATATCCGGAAGCCCGTGATCTGGGCAACGGACATATTGTTTCCTGTCATTTTGTCGGCAACGACGCTGAAAAATAAACAGCGGTTCAGGCTCATCTGTGATTGACGGATGAGCCTTTTTTCGAACTTTTCTTCCTTCATTCACGAGCAAGGCCGCGTGGGAAACGACCTTGAGGGTGGGGAGTTTACCGCTCCGGCAAGGAAGCTGAAATAGAAGACAAGGAGAAAGAAAGATGAAATTTGCAAGAAAAGCACTGACTGCGCTGTTGGCGCTGGCGATGCTGGCCGGTTGTTCTTCTGCACCGAAAGAACCTGCCGCAGCGCCGGAAAACCCGTCCGAGGGCGAACAGACGCCCGTTCAGGGCGGAACCTACATCATCCGTCAGGCTACCGATCCAGGCAGCTTTAACCCGGATGTCAAGGGCGACGATATGGCGACCTACACGGCGACCAATGTCTTCAACCGGCTGGTAAAGACAACGGCGTCGACCGAAATCATTCCCGACCTGGCTGAAAGCTGGGAATTCAGTGAGGACGGCAAGACGCTGACATTCCATCTCTATGAGAATGTGAAGTGGCATGACGGCGAACCATTCAGCTCGGAAGACGTCAAGTGGACGCTGGATATGATCCGCACCGAAGGTTTCCAGTCCAACAGCTTCAAAATGATTGAAGAAATCACCTGCCCGGACGCCAACACGGTTGTCATTCAGATGAGCTCTCCGAGCGCCGCAATTTTAAGTTCGTTAGGCTGGCTGGGGACGTTCATTCTGCCAAAGCACATCTACGAAGGTACGGATTGGACGGCCAACGAGGCTAACATGCATCCGATCGGCACCGGCCCGTTCAAATTTGAAAGTTATGAAAAGGGTCAGGCGATCACGTTAGTCCGCAATGACGATTACTTCATGGGCGCGCCGTATCTGGACAAGCTGGTCATCACGATCATCCCGGATGCCAACACGGCTTTCCAGGCGTACATGAACGGCGAAGTCGACGATCTGATGCTGAATATCCCAAGCAACGAAATCGCCGGCTTAAAAGCCAATCCGGACTACACCGTTTACGAACGGGCATCCAACAACCGTACCTATCTGACCTTTAATTTTGACGAAGAACCGTTTAACGACGTGCGCGTGCGCGAAGCGGTCAACCTCGGCATCAACCGCCAGGAAGTTCTGGATAAGGCGGCGAAGGGCATCGGCGCAGTGCCGCAGTATTACATGACGCCGGTCTTTGCCTGGGCGATGAACGACGCGGTGACGATTCCGGAACGGGATGTGGAAAAAGCTCGTCAGCTGCTGGAAGAAGCCGGGTATACCGCCGACGCTAACGGCATGTACATGAGCGTAACGCTCGATCTGTTTGACAGCGGCGATTTCAAGGATACCGCGACGGTATTGCAGCAGAATCTGAAAGAAATCGGGATTGACGTGAAGCTGAACATCACGGAAATGGGCACCTGGCAGCAGAAGGTTCAGGTCGACAGCGATTACCAGATGGCGATGCTTTCGGGATCGCAGGGACCGGATGCTTCAGCGATTTCGATGCGCGTGCATTCCGCCGGCGCATTTAACCTGGCGCATTGCAAAAACGCAGAACTGGACGCGTTGTTAGACGAAGGCGCGATCACGACGGATCAGGCGGCCCGGGCTGAGATCTACAAGCAGGCGCAGGTCATCCTGGCGGAAGAACTGCCGATCGTTCCGGTCAAGGAAGCGACGTTTATTGTCGCCGTCCGCAATACGATCCATGGGCATCCTTATTCTGAGGAAGGTATCCATACCGTAGCTTCCAATGAATTCTCCCGTGTCTGGGTCGAAGAATAAGCAGAAATATTCAGGAAAAAGAGTTTGTGGTCAGACTCTTTTTTCATTGGATTGAAAAACTTTCTGAAAACTGCGAAGAATGATGAAAAAGAGATTGACTTGATTTACAGGAAGGGATAAACTGAAATTAATCTCTAGGGGAGAAAGAAAGGATCATAAGTTTATGAAGAAACTGATTCAAAGCCTGGCGGTGATCTTGGCTCTGGCGCTGACACTGACCGGGTGCGGTGGGGAAGGCAAGCCAGCGGCTTCACCGGCAACGGACGACAATTCGCAGATCAGCGAACCCAAGCAGGGAGGAACGTACGTGATGCGCAGTCACGGTGAACCGAACTCGTTTAACCCGAACATGAAAACTGACGATCTGCAGCTGCCTGCAACTTACAACATCTTTAACCGGCTGGTTAAGATGACGGTTGATAGCAGCGTCGTTCCCGATCTGGCGACAGATTGGGAATTCAGCGAAGACGGAATGACGCTGACTTTCAATTTACGCGAAAATGTAAAATGGCATGATGGAGAACCATTTACATCCCACGACGTTGTCTGGACGTTTACGCAGGTGCTTAAAGACGGTTATCAATCGAATACATTGAACATGATCGATTCGGTTACGGCCGACGGAGATTATAAAGCTGTCTTCCATCTGAAACAGCCGGACGCCTCGGTTGTCAGCGCGCTGAGCTGGCTGGGAACCTGGATTATGCCGGCCCATTTATACGAAGGTACGGACTGGACGCAGAACGAACACAATATGCATCCGATCGGAACCGGTCCGTTCAAATTTGAAAAATATACGCCGGGCGTTTCGATTGAAATGGTCCGCAATGACGATTACTGGGATGGGGCGCCGTATTTGGACAAGCTGATCATTTCGATCATTCCGGATGCTTCCACCGCCTATCAATCTTATCTCAATGGCGAAGTCGACGATATGCAGAGCGGCGTTCCGACTTCCAATCTGCAGGAGCTGATCGACGATCCTGAACATTATTCTGTTTATCAGTATGTTTCCAGTTCCAGAACCTATCTGTCGTTCAATCTTGGCGAAGATAAACCGTTCAGCGACGTTCGCGTCCGTCAGGCGATCGACATGGCGGTCGACCGTCAGGCGGTCCTGGACAAAGCAGCCAAAGGCTTCGGTGCGGTTTCTGAATACTACATCTCGCCGATGTACCCGTGGGCGCTCAACGAGGACGCCCGAATTCCGGCCCGGGATGTGGAGGCGGCCCGCAAACTGATTGAGGAAGCCGGCTACACTGCGGACGCTAACGGAATGTATTTCAGCTGTGAGCTGACAACCTTTGATTCCGGCGACTTCAAGGATTCCGCGATCGTTATTCAGGACAGCCTGAAACAGGTCGGTATCGACGTGAAGCTGAATATTCTGGAAATGGGCGCGTGGATGACGAAAGTGATCGACGATTACAACTTCGATATCGCCTTATGCTCAGGCGGACAGGGACCGGACGTTTCCGCGATCCGCAACCGCGTGCATTCGGAAGGCTCGCTGAATCTTGACAAGTATGTCAATCCGGAGCTGGATGAAGCGCTCAATCAGGGCGTACAGGTCTTCACGCAGGAAGAACGTGCTCCTTATTACAAGAAAGTCCAGCAGATCATGCACGACGATGTTCCAATCGTCATTCTGAAAGATTTCACCGCAGTTTATCCTGTCAAGAGCTACATTCACAACAGTCCGTTTGAGCCGGAAATGGCCAGCTTGTACGGCACGTATGAAATGGCCAAGGTCTGGATGGATCCCCAATAATCGAAAATCATAAAAAGAACAGGCAAATCCAGTCGATTTGCCTGTTTCTCGGGTTATCGGAAAATAAAAAAAAGGAGAATTGAAATGGCTGATTTTATTCAAAAACTGATCGACAACATTCCGGATTATCAACAATTTCTGACTGTGGATGAGATGGATGAAAATTCCAGGCGGCTGGCAGCAGAATTTCCGGGGATCGTAGAAATTTTTGAGGCCGGGAAATCACGCAAGGGACATCCGATTTACTGCCTGAAGATTGGCAAAGGTAGCCGCAACGCTTTGATGTTCGGCTGTCCGCACCCCAACGAACCGATGGGCGCGATGCTGCTGGAGTATTTCTCACGGGCGCTGGCTGAAAATGAAGATCTGCGCAAAGAACTGGATTATACCTGGTATCTGATCAAAAGCATCGACCTCGACGGTACGCAGCTCAACGAAGGCTGGTTCAAGGGACCGATCACGCTGACCAACTTTACCCGTCATTACTTCCGCCCGGCCGGGTATGAACAGGTTGAATGGAATTTCCCGTTCCACTATAAAAACTATACCTACGACAAGCCGATTCCGGAGACCGTCTGCCTGATGAATTTGATTGACAAGATTCAGCCGCAGTTTATGTATTCGCTGCATAACGCCGGCTTCGGTGGCACGTACTGGTATCTGACCCGGGAGATTCCGGAATTGTGGGATAAGTTCTATGCCGCGACCGCGAAGCAGAATATTCCGCTGCACTTGGGCGAACCGGAAGTCAACTACATCACGCCGTTCTCTCAGGCGATCTATCCGATGATCAGCTCCAGGGATACCTACGATTACAATGAGAAATACGGCACGGTCGCGCCGGAAAAGCTGATGTCCACGGGCACCAGCAGCGCTGACTATGCCAGCCAGCAGGGCTACGATACGACGACGTTGGTCACCGAGCTGCCTTATTTCTACGAGCCGCGCATTCAGAGCGATAAGCTGATGGATTTCACCCGCCGGGAAGCCGCGCTGAAAGGCCGCGAAGTCCTGCATGAAAACCGCAAGGCGGTCAAAGCTCGTTATGATCAGATTGCGGATCTGATCAGCGCCGACAACAGCTTCGCCAAGATGGTCAGCAACGGTTATGAACATTTTGAGGAAGACTATCGTCAGGAATGTGATTTTATCCGTCAGGACCCGAATTACGACGAATTGTGCAAGGAGTCCGAAGCGTTTGACAACCTGGAGATTCCGAAGTACCGCGTACTGCTTCAATGGACGCTTTTAATCCGCGCCTGCGAGCATGAGCTGGCGAAGAACCCAAGTCCGGAAGTCACAGAACGGCTGCAGCGCATTCATGACGAGGGCGAAAAAGAATTTGCGAAACGGGCGGAAATCGCGGAGAAAGAACTGCATTATCAGGTCATTCCGATCCGCAAGCTGATCGCCGTGCAGCTGGAAAGCGGCATGCTGGTGGCAGATTATCTGCAAAAACATCGTTAACCGTCGAAGCAAGGAAGTTGATCTTCCTTGTTTTCATTTCTTACATTGTTCAATGAATATTTTCATAAAGAATACCGAAAACGCTTAAATTTCACATATTGTCGGACACATAGACTTCACATTTTTGAGAAAATCGTTTATTATTAAACTAACGGTTGCTTTAAAACAATCGATAGAGGAGGAAAGAATACATGAAAAAACTGCTTAAAGTTTTAGTCGTGTGTTTGGCCCTGGCAATGACGCTTGCTGGATGTGGATCCAACAATGGCGGCACTGCCAATGAAGGCGGACAGACAGACGGCGAAAACAGCGGAATTCCTACGGATCAGACATTGATCATGGTTACCACGCAGGATCCGCAGAGCTTCAACCCGGACTTCAAGTCCGATGACGGCGCCTGGCCGATCAACCAGAATATTTTCAACCGTCTGGTAAAACTGGGCAACAACACAAAAATCAACCTGGATTTAGCTGAATCTTATGAATTCAGCGAAGACGGCATGCAGCTGACATTCCATCTTCATGATGGTGTTAAGTGGCATGACGGCGAGCCGTTTACCTCGGCTGACGTCAAGTGGACTTACGATACTGCGATCGCTGAAAAGTGGTCAAAAGCCGACAACCTGTCGAATATCGAAAGCATTGAATGCCCGGATGACAACACGGTTGTTATGAATCTGAAAACGCCGGACGTTTCGATTATTGCGAAGCTGGCCTGGTATGGCACATTCATTATGCCGAAGCATTTGTATGAAGGCACCGATACGGCGACTAACCCATACAACCAGAATCCAGTCGGAACGGGTCCGTTTAAATTTGTTGAATACAAAGCAGGCCAGTATGTAACGTTGGAACGCAATGAAGATTACTGGGGCGATAAGGCGATTGCCAAAACGCTGAAGTTTGCGATCATTTCTGATGAAAACACACTGTGGGAAGCCTTTATGAACGGTGAAGTTGACGATCTTTGCCGCCAGATTCCTGCATCTCACGCGAATGATCTGGATGGCAATGATAACTATACATTCTATTCTGAAATGGGCATCAACCGGACTTATATCACATTTAATCTGCAGGATGAGCGTTTCCAGGATGAGCGTGTCCGCGAAGCCTTTGCTTTAGCGATCGACAACCAGGGATGCTGGGATAGAACCGCTGGCGGCAATGGCGAACCTTCCAAGTATATGATTTCGCATGCCTTTACTAAGTACTTAGATGAAGATTCCAAATTACCGGAACGGAATGTCGAACAGGCCATGAAGCTGTTGGAAGAAGCTGGTTATACGAAAGATGCTGACGGCTATTACCTGCATGTAACATTAGATGCGTTCGAAAGCGGCAACTGGAAAGATCTGGCTGCGATTATCCAGCAGAATGTCAAAGAAGCCGGCATCGATCTGAAGATCAACATGATGGAAATGGCTGCTTGGCAGGATAAGGTTCAGGTTAACCGTAACTTTGAAATCACAATGTTAGCGGGCTATCAGGGACCGGATATTTCCGGTGTATCCGGACGTGTTCAGACTGGAACATCCATGAACATGGCTGGCTATTCCAATCCGGAACTGGACGCTTTATTAGACAAGGGCGTTACGCTGTCGAATGAAGAAGAAAGAATCGAATGCTACAAGGAAATTCAGAAGATCATGCGTGCTGATCTGCCGATCATCCCAATCATCGACAACGGCTACAAATATGCAATCAAGAAGGAAATGAAGGGTATGCCAATGGAACTGGACGATAAGACAGCTTCTTCGGAATACACCTACACTTACCGCGCTGAATAATTCATATTAGATTCTTAAAGACATGCTCATAAGGAGCGTGTCTTTTTCTTATGGTCATTTTTTTACTTCTGTCCGTCCGTTGAAAAACACTTTTCATAAATGATGAAATTATTTACATAAAAGTATTGAATAATTTTTCATCGTCCTGTATCATACACTTATGTGAATGGGAGGGATTCTATTGGAAAGTGATAATGCACCATAGTTTTTCATTTAGACAGGGAGGGAGTTTAGAAATGAAAAAATGTTTTAAGATTTTGGCAGCTTTACTCAGCGCCGCACTCTTGCTGACGGGATGTCAGGGCGGCGGCGAAAAACCGGCGCAGACGACAGATTCGAAAACCGAAAATACAGAAACCATCGGCACATTTATCACGGCGGTACAGGGAGATCCATCGAGCTTTAATCCGGATATGAAATCGGATGATTATCTGTGGCCGATGGCTCAGAACTTGTTTAACCGCTTGTATAAGCTGGCGCCGGGCGATGTTCCAATTCCAGATTTAGCGACTTCCTACGAGTGGAGCGACGACAATATGACGCTGACTTTCCATTTGCGTGACGGCGTAAAATGGCATGACGGCGAACCATTAACATCCAAAGACGTAAAATGGACCTACGATACAATCATTGAAAATAAATGGTCGAAGTCTGATACTTTTGTCAATGTCGATACGATTGAAGCGCCGGATGACCTGACAGTCGTCTTCAATATGAAAAATCCGGACGCCGGGCTTGTTCCTCTGTTAGCCTGGTATGCAACATTCATTCTGCCGGAGCACATCTGGAATGATCCTGCTTATCCGGATTTCGCAAAGAATCCGGCAATGCAGAAGCCAATCGGTTCCGGTCCGTTTAAGTTTGTTGAGTATAAGAGCGGACAGAGCGTTACTTTGGAACGCAATGAAGATTTCTTTGGCGGAGCTCCGGAAATCGAACGTCTGATCTATCAAATCATGCCGGATTTGAATACGACGTTAGAAGCGTTTAAAAATGGTGAAATCGACTACATTACGAGCTTGCCGACGGCGAATCTGCACGATTTCGACAATGACCCGAATTATGAAGTCTTCTCCTTCTTAAGCATTAACAGAACGTATCTGACCTTCAATATGGAGAAGGAACCGTTTAACAATCCAAAGCTGCGTCAGGCTGTCGCGTATGCGGTTGACCGTCAGGCGATCGTTGACCGGATGGGCAACGGCGTCAGCGCTTTGCCGGAATATTTCATTTCTCCGCTGTTTAAAGATTATCTGAATGATGATTACAAACTGCCGGAACGGGATATTGCGAAAGCGCAGGCATTGATGGAAGAATGCGGATTAAAGAAGAATTCCGACGGCTATTATATGACAGTCACTTTAGACGCTTTCGAAAGCGGCAACTTCAAGGATGTCGCGGCGATTGTTCAGTCCAGCTTAAAGGAAGCTGGTATTAAGGTTGATCTGAATTTAATGGAATATGCGGCTTGGACGGATCAGGTCAAAGAAGGCCGTAAGTTTAATATGACGATGCTTGCGGGCTATCAGGGACCGGATATCTCAGGTATTTATATGCGCGTTGGGATCAATGGATCGAACAACTTTACCGGTTATGCCAGCGACATCATGGAAGCTGCGCTGGAAAAAGGTGCTCAGAACTCGGATCCGGCGATTCGTAAGGAAGCCTATGACGAAGTTCAGCGCTTGATGAGCGAGGATATGCCAATGGTGCTTCTGCTCGACAACGGCCAGGTCATCCCGGTTAAATCCAAATTTGACGGTACGCCATATCAGGTTCCGGATAAGGCGGCGACGAGCGAATTTACGTATGTAACATTAAAAAAATAGGAAATGTTCAAAACGGAGCGTTTTTTACAGAAATGCTCCGTTTTCACTGTTTTTTCTCGCCGCTATTCCTGATATAATGAAATTAAGAAAGAAGAGGAAAATTTATGAAAAAATTTCTCAAACTGCTTGCGGTAGGCTTGGTTGCGGCGATGGCGCTGACGGCTTGCGGCGGGCAGAATAGCGACAATGCCGGCGAGCCGACCTCAGAATTATCCAACGATACGCTTGTTGCCATTGTAGCGAATGATCCGTCAAGTTTTCATCCAGACTTTAAGTCTGATGATAATGCCTGGGGACCAAACCAGAACATTTTTAACCGTTTGGTTAAATTGAATGCCTATGATCAGGTGATTCCGGATCTGGCGGAAACCTGGGAATGGAACGACGACAGCACTCAGGTTACATTCCATTTGCATGAAGGCGTGAAATGGCATGATGGCGAAGCATTTACTTCGGCGGACGTAAAATGGACTTACGATACGTTGATCGCGGAAAAATGGAATAAAAGCGACAGCTTTGCTTCCGTTGAATCGATCGAATGTCCAGATGACAACACCGTTGTGATGAATCTAAAATATCCGGATGTTTCTCTGATCGCAAAATTATCCTGGTATGGCACATTCATAATGCCAAAGCATCTGTACGAAGGTACCGATACAGCGACCAATGAATATAACATGAAACCAGTTGGCACAGGTCCATTCAAATTTGTTGAATTCCAGAAAGGCGTTCAGATTGTATTGGAACGAAATGAAGATTATTGGGGCGATAAGGCTAGAGTTGCAAAGGTGATTTATTCAATCATTCCAGATGCGACAACAGCTTTGCAGGCGTTTATCTCTGGTGAGGTTGATTACTACACATCAATTCCGACGCAGAATGCCAATGATTTTGATAATGATCCGAACTATGAGGTTTATCCAGTGGTCGGAATGAATCGATCCTATGTTACGGTAAATATGACAAATGATAAATTCAAGGACCCACGAGTTCGTCAGGCAATCGCTTACGGAATTGACCGGCAGATGATCTGGGATCGCTGTGCTGGCGGAACAGGCGCAGTGGCTTCGACATTCATCGCTCCGAATACCGGTTTTGCGGATGAAAAATACCAAATGCCGGAACGTGACGTAGCGAAGGCTCAACAGCTTTTAGAAGAAGCAGGATTGAAGAAAGACGCAAATGGAATTTATTTTTCTACGGAAATGAAATTCTTTGACAGTAGTTATTTTAAAGATGCGGCGACAATTATTCAGTCGAATCTGAAAGAAGTCGGAATTGACGTCAAGTTAACAATGCTGGAATATGCGGCCTGGGGTGATACTGTAAAAATGAATCATGATTTTGAGATGACAATGGCTGCAGGTTATCAGGGACCCGATGTTTCTGGAGTTTCCGGACGTGTCGCTACAGGAGCTTCCATGAATTTCATGGGTTATTCCAATCCTGAGTTGGACGCATTACTTGAAAAAGGTGTTCAGGTATCTGATGAAACAGAAAGAAAAGCCGTATACAGTGAAGTTCAGCGCATTATGAGTGAAGAGATGCCGCTTATTCTGTTTATGGATAATGGCGCCAAAGTCCCGGTTAAAAAGATACTGAAGGGCACGCCTTATCAGGAACCGACAAAAGCCGCTTCCAGTGAATTAACTTACGTTGAATTTGTAAAAGAATAGAACAAAGAACTGCAGTAAGCTCAATGAAAATCATGAAGAGCACTGCAGTTTTTCTATGTTTGCTTATGTAAAATTTACATTGTGAATAATGAAACTTTCTCACAATGATGAAACATGACGTGAAATGGATTGACGATGTTTTCCAACAAGCGTAAACTTAAAATTATCATTCATTCTTCACAAGTAAGGAGGGAAAATTATGAAGAAACTGACAAAGCTCTTAGCCGCCATGATGGTGGCCTGCCTCATGATGGCCGGATGCGCCGGCGGGGGCGGCACGGATCAGAAAGACCAGGCTGTACCACAGGATGTTCTGATCGTCAATGTTACAGGCGATCCGCAAAGCTTTAATCCGGATATGAAATCGGATGATTACGCATGGCCGATCAATCAGAATATTTACAGCCGGCTGGTAAAACTCAACAGCGACGATCAGGTAATTCCAGATCTGGCTGAAAGTTGGGAATTCAGCGACGATGGAATGAAATTGACATTCCATTTGAAGAAAGATGTGAAGTGGCATGACGGCGAAGCGCTCACTTCGGAGGACGTGAAATGGACGTTCGATACGATGATCGCCAATAAATGGTCGAAATCTGACAGTCTGGCTTCGGTTGAATCAATCGAATGTCCGGATGATCTGACTGTTGTCTTAAATATGAAAGTAAAAGATGTTTCTATCGTTTCCAAACTGGGCTGGTATGCAACGTTTATCATGCCGGAACATATCTGGAATGATCCGCAATATAAGGATTTTACATCCAATCCGGCAAACTGGCAGCCAGTAGGAAGCGGACCATACAAGTTTGATAATTATAAGAGCGGAGTCGCGACGACGTTAGTCAAGAATAGCGACTATTTCGACGGTGAGCCGATTGTTGAAAAATTAATCTTTACAATCGTTCCGGATTCGACGACCGCATTCCAGTCGTTTGTCAACGGTGAAATTGATTACTTTAACATTATTGTTCCGACGGCGAATAAGCATGATCTGGATAATAATCCGGATTATCGTTTCTTCGACTACATTTCAATCAATCGGACTTATCTGACGTTTAATATGAAAGAAGGCCGCTTTACAGATCCGCGTCTGCGGCAGGCGGTGGCGAAAGGGGTCGACCGTCAGGGGATTTTCGACCGGGTTTCCAATGGCGCTGGCGCTTTGGCAGAATACTTTATTTCGCCTCTGTGGGAAGGCAAATACCTTGATAAGCAGTATAGAATGCCGGAACGCGATATCGAAGGTGCAAAGAAGTTAATTGAAGAAGCCGGTTACACGATGGATGAAGACGGGTATTATTTCTCAATGACACTGGACAGCTTCGATGACGGAAACTTTAAAGATATTGCCCAGATTGTCAAAGAAAATCTGAAAGAAATCGGGATTAACGTTAATCTGAATATCATGGAAATGGCTGCCTGGCAGGATAAAGTAATGGGAGAAAACCCGGACTTTGAAATGACAATGCTGGCAGGCTATCAGGGTCCGGACGTATCCGGCGTGGCCGGACGCGTGGCCTCCAACGGTGGGACCAATGTCGGTATGTATAACAATCCTGAAATGGATGCGGCGTTGCAGGCGGCCGTCGAAATAGACGACGTGCAGGAACGGGCCAAGTATTACAGTGAAGTTCAGCGTATGATGTACGAAGATATGCCGATGGTTTTCTTATTTGAAAACGGCGATCATCAGCCGGTCAAGATTTCTTTGGACGGTACGCCTCGAGATGTGCCGGATAAAGCGGCTTCCAATGAGTTTACATACACGATGTTTAAGTAAACAACGCAGATTTCTTTATGAATTATGCGCAAAAGCGCAGGTTTGACATAAACCTGCGCTTTGCTTTGCTCAATAAGAATTGAAAAATGTTTCAAAAGAAAATGATAGAAATATACATTTACTGAAATAAATGTAAAATATCATCTTGACGTTCGCTTTTCCTCCGTGTAAACTCAAACTATATTCTTCTAAAATGAAGGAAGACGCAAGGAGGGAAAGGGTATGAAAAAATTACCGAAACTGCTGACAGCCTTATTGATTGCGTGTTTAATGCTGGCGGGCTGCGGCACCGATGAAAAGAAAACCGACAAGGATGGGACAACAGGGGAAACACCGGCACAGGATGTTTTAATCTATGCCGTTAACGGGGATCCGCAAAGTTTTAATCCCGATATGAAGTCTGATGACTATGCTTATCAAATCAATCAGAACGTTTACAGCCGGTTGGTCAAGCTGAATGCAAACGACCAGATTTTACCGGATCTGGCAAAGAGCTGGGAGTTTTCCGAAGATGGTCTGACGCTAACCTTCCATTTACAGGAAGGTGTGAAATGGCATGATGGCGAACCGTTTACTTCGGAAGATGTCAAATGGACGTTTGATACGATGAAACAGAATTCCTGGACAAAATCGGATTCGCTGGCGGCAGTGACTTCGATTGAATGCCCGGATGACAATACCGTCGTTTTGAATCTCAGCCAGCGCGACGTCGGCATCGTTCCTAAATTAGGCTGGTATGCGACGTTCATCATGCCGGAACATATCTGGAACGATCCGGCTTATTCTGACTTTGTATCCAACCCGGCGACATGGAATCCAGTCGGAACGGGTCCTTACAAGTTTGAAAAGTATGATGCAGGGATCGGGACAACGTTGGTTAAAAATGAAGATTACTTTGGAACGGAAGCGACAATCGAAAGATTGATCTTCCAGGTCATTCCGGATCAGACGACGGCTTATCAGTCTTTCCTGAACGGCGAAGTTGACTATCTGGGCGTAAGCGTTCCGACGGCGAATAAGCATGAACTGGACAACGATCCGAATTATAAGCATTTCCACTATCTGTCGATCAACAGAACGTATATTACCTTCAACATGGAAACCAGCATCTTCAAGGACGTTCGTCTGCGCCAGGCTGTCGCGATGGGCGTTGACCGTCAGGGCATTTACGATCGGGTTGCCAACGGAACCGGGGCGTTAGCTGAATACTTCATCTCGCCGTTATGGGAAGGCAAGTATCTGGATAAGCAGTACACGATGCCGGCTCGCGATGTAGAAGCGGCGAAGAAGCTGATTGAAGAAGCCGGTTATACATTACGCGACGACGGGTTCTATTTCGATATGACGATGGATATCTTTGAAAGCGGAAACTTTAAGGATATCGCGCAGATCGTGAAAGAAAACCTGAAGGAAATCGGCATCAACGTCACGTTGAATATCATGGAAATGGCGGCATGGCAGGATAAAGTCATTACCAATTCCAACTTTGATATGACGATGCTGGCAGGCTATCAGGGACCGGATGTCTCCGGTGTTGCCGGACGCGTCGCTTCCAATGGCGGAACCAACGTCGGATTGTATAACAATCCGGAAATGGATGCCGTGCTGCAGGCTGGCGTCGAAACTGACGACGATACAAAACGGGCCAAGGCTTACAGCGAGGTTCAGCGGCTGATGAGCGAAGATATGCCGATGGTCTTCCTGTTTGAAAACGGCGACTGTCTGCCGGTTGCGGTCAATCTTGACGGTACGCCGAGAGACGTTCCGGAATTGACGAGCGCCGCGGAATTCACGTACGCGAATTACAAATAAGTCTAAATTCAGAAAGCCGTCGGTTGACGGCTTTCTTTTGAAAGGAGCGGGAATCAGCGAATGGAAATGGAAACCGACAGAATCAGGTTACAACCTTGGGATAGGAAGGATCTGGAGGATCTTTACGCTTTCGCAAAGAATCCAGCCGTGGGGCCGCAGGCCGGTTGGCGGCCGCATCAAAGTAAAGAAGAAAGCAGTCAGATCTTAAGCCGGATGATAACCACTCCCGACGCGTTTGCGGTTGTGCTGAAATCTACGATGCGAGTCGTCGGGATGATCAGCGCGGGCGTCGATACTTCGCGGCGCAACCTGGCGGCGAAGACGATCGGCTGCGCACTGGATGAAGCATATTGGAATCAGGGCATCATGACGGAAGCGGTCGGTCTGATGATCCGGCATCTATTTGACGATCCGGGAACGGAATTGATCGCGATGGATCATTTCGTAGACAACTGGGGTTCGCGGCGAGTGATCGAAAAGAACGGCTTTCATTATGAGGGAACAATCCGGCAGAAAGTACGGTTGTATACCGGCGAGGTTAAGGATTGCCGATGTTATTCCATAACGCGGGCTGAATTTGAGGCCCTGCAAAATCAAGCTCCAATAACGGGAAATGCGTGAAAATAAAAATGAATCCGGTTTATTCGGATTCATTTTCAGTCTGGATTGACAGTCTAATTTTTTTGGCTGCGCTTTCTTTACGATATTTGTGAAACTGAGTCAGGAAAATAACGGGGAAGACGACAGCCGAAGCGGCGACCACAGACATTAAGCCGATCATCATCGACTGATAAACCGTTTCCATCGGGGATTGCTTCATGATATTCACACTCCTTATACTTCCTATTATAGCCTGATCGACGGTCAAATAGAAGACGACAAAACAGGTGAAATGGATAAAGGGAGAGCTTTGCGTTCTCCCTTTCCTTTGTTTATTTACAATGTTTGTCGAACCATTCGACCATCGCGGTTAAGCGCTGGATGCGGTGCGACGGCTTACCAAAGATCGGCAGGCCGTGGTGTTCGCCATGGAACAACAGGAACCGGGTTTCCACGCCATGCAGCTTCAGGGCGTAGAACATCTGAATCGGTTCGGCGATCCAGCAGCGGTAATCCTGATCGGAATGAATGAACATCGTCGGTGTTTTGACGCGGTCGGCATATTTCAGCGGCGACTGTTCCCATACCAGCGCGACGTCGGACCATGGGGTTGCGGCCTGATTGTCCATGTTGTAGGTGAAGCCGATATCGGTGCATAAGAACTTCGTGACGTAGTTGGAAATGGAAGCTTCCGGGATCGCCGCCTTAAACCGGTCGGTCTGCGTGATGATCCAGTTGCTCATATATCCGCCATAGCTGCTGCCGGTCACGCCTAAACGTTCGCCGTCCAGCTGCGGATACTGCGCCAGCACCGCGTCGGTAAAGGCCATCAGATCGCTGTAATCCTCTTTCCCGAAACGCCCGCGGATATCGGCGAAGGCATTGCCGCGGGAATCAGAACCGCGCGGGTTGCAATAGAAGACAAAATAGCCGTTGGCGGCGAAGACCTGCATTTCATGATTGATAACCGGACCAAAGGTTCCTTTCGGACCGCCATGAATCTCCAGAATGCCCGGATATTTCTTGTTGATATCGAAATCGGCCGGTTTGATCACGAAGCCTTCGTGCCGGATACCGTCGTTGTAGAACTCGATTTTTTCGATTGGGGAAACCGCGGTGGCCGCATGATACTCGCTGTTGAAATGCGTCAGCTGCGTTTCCGCTTCATTCTGCAGGAAGTAGATCTCCTGCAGCTTCTGATCGCGCAGACCGATGAAGACGATCCCCTCGTCCGTGACCTCGAAGTCCTCGATTCCGCCATGATAACCGGATAAGCGCTGCAGCTGGCCGTGTTCATCGAAGCATTTCAGACAGCCGTCGTTTTCATCGGTGCAGCTGAAATAGATCTTGTCGTTATACGCTTTGACCGCCGTGCCGAACTGCTGAATGCAGTCGGAGCCGAGCGAGGCGCCGTAGGAATTGTCATAATGCACTAACCGCGTACGCTGCTGATCTTCCTCGACGACAAACAGCGTGGCATGCTGATGCAGACCATATTCCTTGAAATCCGAGATCGCGGCGATGATCTTGTGATTGATATAGAAAGCCCAGCTGACGTTGACCTCATGATCCGGAATCAGCGTCAGATCTTTTTTTGTCGTGCAGTCGAACTGATGCAGCGAGCTTGGAATTTCCCGGACGGAGTTCATCGGATTGCTGATATAAAGCAGCTTGTTGTCCTGAATGTGCGCGATCGAGGCGTTGGCGGACGGTTCGGAGATCGCTGTTGCCGCCCGGGTATCCAGATCCAGCAGATAGAGGCGCGTGCGCTTCATGTTGGTGAGACCCTGACCGTTGGCCCAGAACGGAATTTCATCGAACCATTCGTAATCCTTGTGCGATTCACGTTCTTTTTTCCATTTCTTTTTCTCGTCGTCGGTTTGGCATTCAAAATCATTCATGCCGTCCGCGCGGTAGGCAACCGACAGGATCAGCTGGTTGTCGTTGACTTTCTGGAAGCTGCCGACCGGCATCGCCAGACGGAACCATTCCACAGCTTCCCCACCGTGAATGTTCAGCTTATAGAAGACCGTCATGCTTTCGCCATCTGCGGTTTTCTCCTTCAGTTTCGGATCGCGGCAGCCGGTGAATACGATTGTTTCGTCATCCCACCAGATCGCTTTCTTTTCTTCGCCGCCGGAGGTTAACTGGCGTGTTTTTTGAGTGGCCAGATCGAGCAGCCACAAATTGCCAGGATAGTTGTCGGCATCTTGATCGCCGGTGATGACGGTGAATACCGCGTGCTGCTGATCGGGGCTGACCTGCAGGCTGCCCAGATAGCGATAATCCATAAAATCTTGAATCTGTACTTTTTTCATGCTTTCTCTCCCATCTATCGTCTATTCTATCACAAGCCGCCGGGGAATGAAGGATAAATGACAGGAAGAGGGATGAAATTTTGAATCGGGGAAAAGGGAGGACAGAAAAAAGAACAGGTTGTCAGAACAGGCTGTTTTCTGGATTTCATCTCGTGGTATAATATGTCCAATCACATTCAGCGAGGGGGAATCACGATGGATTTTTACTCCAATAATTACGATCTGCTGACAGGCAGCGAGCGGACGCTGCTGCACTATATTCTGGACCATCCCGAGACAATTTCAAAAATGACGTGTCAGAAGCTGGCGGATCAATGCGGTGTGTCCAAAACCGTTGTGATCAACATGTCGCAGAAGCTGGGCTTTGAAGGGTATAACGATTTGCGTTTTTTCCTGAAAAACCGGGCGAAAGAGACGCTGCCGGCTGCGAGCGTGGAATCCGTGGAAGCCGAGATCACCGGCAACGTGACGAAAACGATGCAGCTTAACAAACCGGAAACCATGCGGCAGGCGGCGCAGTCCATCGTGAATTCGCAATGTGTCTATGTGATTTCCCGCGGGACGTCCAAAGCAGTCGGCAGCTATCTGGAGCATCTGCTGCTGACGCTCAACGTCAAGTGCATCAACATTCCGGATTACAACCTGCTGAATATCATTGCCCGGCAGATGACGCATGAAGAAGTATTGATCGCCATCTCACTGTCCGGGAAGACGCCGATTATCGTGGAAACAGCGAAGGTTGTCAAGGCGTATGGCAACGCTTTGATCACGCTGACCGCTTTTGTCAACGGTCCGCTGGTCCAGTACAGCGATCTGGCTTTGTATTGTTCCTCGAGCACGACCGATACCAAAATCGACGATATCGTAACGCGGATCGGCATGTTCGCGGTCGTGGATTTGTTAGTCCATTATGTTCAGGTCGAGCAGCTGCGTCAGCATAAAACAGGACTTTAAATTATTCGAAGGTAAATTGAAAAAGAACTTTAACCGCGGGACTGTCCGTGGTTATTTTTTTGTGCTCTTCGATCAGGTAAGCTTTTTGCCTGGATTTGTGACCGTGGTCATTTTCAGTGACCAGAGTAAAAAAGACTGTCGGAAATAACCGGTTGTTTTATTGAAATCGCTTTCAATCTCCGGTAATTTAGTAGGCAGGGAGGAACTGCTATGAAAAAGTATAGTGAGCAGATTCAACGTTTCGGTCGATCACTGCTGCTGCCGATCGGGGTTATGGCGCCGGTGGGCTTACTGCTGGGCTTGTCCGCGGCATTCACCCAGTCGTACATGATCGATCTGCTGCCCTTTCTGGGCAATCCAACCGTCAAGCTGATCTTTACCAGCATCCGTCAGATTTCCGATCTGATCTTCGGCAACATTCCGATTATGTTTGCGATGGGCGTCGCCTATGGGATGGCGAAACGTGATAAGGGAATCGCGGTCTTCTCGTCCGTGATGGCGTATCTGATTCTTTTGATCACGATGAAAATCTGGCTGTCAGCTTCAGGACAGCTGATTACCGAAGGCAATATCGCCGTCGGGGGTCAGGCGATGGTCTTAGGTATGCAGACGTTAAACGTCAACGTTTTAGGCGGCATCATCGCCGGTCTGGTCGCCGCCTGGGCTTCCGACAAGTTCTATAATCTGGAACTGCCGATTGCATTTGCCTTCTTCTCCGGCAAGAAATCCGTCCCGTTAATCTCGATGGGCGTGACGGTGGTGATCGGTTTGATTCTGCCGTTCTTCTGGCAATATTTCATTGCCTTCTGCAGCAGCTTGTCCGGCCTGCTTCTGCATAAGATTCTCGGACCGGTGCTGTCAGGCTTTGTCAACCGGATGATGATTCCGTTTGGTCTGCATCACGTCTGGAACGCGATGCTGCGCTTCACGGAAGCCGGCGGCACGTATGTGATCAATGGCCAAACTTACATTGGTTATCTTGATGCGATGAATGAAATTTTGTTTAATCTTGGACCGGAAAGCGAATACTGGGCGCTGATGCCGGAGCTGACCCGCTTTGGCGCGCAGAATCAGATGGTCAGAACGATGTTCGTCTTCCCGGCAATCGGTTTGGCGATGTACAAGACCGCTTATCCGGAGAACAAAGCGCTGGCGAAATCCTTAATTCTGACCTCGGTTCTGACGGCGGCGCTGGGCAATGTGACCGAACCGCTGGAATTTACGTTCCTGTTCATCGCGCCGGCACTGTATGTCATCTACGCGCTGATCGGAACCCTCGGCTCGTTAGCTCTTTACTTTATGGGAACGGCGGTCGGTTATATCCGCGGCACCGTGTTCGACTTCGTGATCTTCGGCGTCATGATGAAAAATTCCCACTGGATCAATATCGTGATCGTCGGCGTGATCAGCTTCTTCATCTATTATTTCCTGTTCAAATGGTGGATCGTCAAGTTTGACGTCAAGACGCCGGGACGGGAAGACGAACCTTCCGCGGATAACGTACTGATCCGGGAAAAGCGTTACGATGAAATCGCGAAGATTGTGATCGAAGCGCTGGGCGGGCCGTCCAACATCGGCACGGTCGACAACTGTATTACCCGCTTGCGGATTGATATCAACGACAACAAGAAGATTGACAAGGATCTTTTGAAAAAGTCCGGGTGTGCTGGAATCTTCTTCCCGACGACCAAGCATATTCACATTGTTTTCGGACCGCTGGTGGAATTTGTCCGCAATGCGGTCGACGATGAACTGGGGCGGCACGCATGAAGAGAACACCGCACACGATTACGATTTCCGGAGCCGGCAGCTGCCGGACGCCGGCCTTGATCGGGACTCTGATGCAGATGAAAGACCGTTTCCCGGTAAAGAAAGTCATCTTTTTTGATAAGGACCTGAATCGCTTCAGTAAAATTGAAGATTACTGCCGCCTGCTGCTGCACACCTTTTCCCCGGAAACCGAGGTCGTGGTGACCGGCGATATGGATGAAGCCTACTGCGCCTGCGACTTTGTTTTCTGTCAGATGCGGGTGGGTCAGAACACGATGCGTTCGTATGATGAAAAGATCCCGCTGAAATATGGACTGGTCGGACAGGAAACCTGCGGCCCGGGTGGTTTCGCCTATGGCATGCGTTCGATCGGCGGGATGAAGGAAATGGTCGACTGCGTCCGCAAATATTCCAAAGAAACGTGGATCCTCAATTACACCAATCCGGCGGCCATCGTCGGTCTGGCGCTGGACCGGTTATATCCTGACGATCATCGCCTGATCAATATGTGCGATCAGCCGTATTCGATGATGGTCAGCTTTGCCAAGATCCTCAACGTCGACGTTAAAACGCTGCGGGCCCGGTATTTCGGATTAAACCATTTCGGCTGGTTCACCGCGCTCTATGATACGGAAGGCCATGACTATTTTGATACGCTGCGCGATTACCTGATGAATCATGATTTTAAGCCTTACAATGCGGAACAGCGCACAAAGTCCTGGCTGGATACCTATCTGCGCGTTAACAAGATGATGAACTGTGTTTCAGAATATATCCCGACGACATATCTGCAATATTATTTCTATGCGGACGAGATCGTGAAAGAAAGTGATCCGCAGTTCACCCGTGCTGATGAAACGATCCTGACCCGGGAAAAAGAAGTCTGGGACGTCTGTGCGCTGGTCCGGGGAAAAAACGAGCTGGGCGGGATTCCGGTATTGACCTCACCGGTGTTCGGTTCAATGATGGTCGAGGTGGCAGAATCGATCGCCTATGACTTAAATCAGGAATTCATCGTGATGACGCGCAATACAGGACTGATTGACAACTTCCCGGCGGAAGCCGTCGTGGAAGTCGCCGGAACCCTGGGAAAAGACGGCGTGCGGGGAATTCCGTACGGCCCTGTGAAAACGTTCTATAAAGGTTTGATGGAGAATCAATACGCTTATGAAGAACTGACTTGCGAAGCCTGGATGGAAAAAGATTATACCAAGGCGCTGCAGGCGCTGACGCTGAACCGGACCGTCAATGATTTTGATAAAGCGAAGGCGGTGCTGGATGATCTCATGGAGGTTAACCAAGATTACTGGACATTGGAAAAGAGGGATTAAACGATGTATTTAAAATCAACAAGAATTTACTTTCCTCATCAGATCTGCCGCGGCGGTTATCTGGAAGTAGCGGGTGAGGTCATCCGGGGGTTCTCTACGGAAGTGCCAGCCGGCGCCGAGGTGATTGATTATGGCGATCATCTGCTTATCCCGGGTTTTATCGATCAGCATATTCATGGCTGGGGTACCGGCAGCTTCAACAACGATAAATCTGTCCATTCGATACAGGAAATGAAGAAAAACCTGCCGTATGAGGGCGTGACGAGTTTTTTGGCGACCTCCGGGGCGGAACCGGTCGAGGATCTGGTTGAGGGCATCAAAAATGCCAGCTGGGTTGTCGATCATCAGAAAGAGGACGGCGCAACGCTGCTGGGCGTTCATCTGGAAGGTCCGTTTATCAATAAGGAATACAAGGGCATGCAGCGGGAAGATTGCTGCATCGACCCGGACATGACGATCATGCGGCGGTTCATGGACGCTCAGTCCCACCCGCAGATCATCCGTCTGATGACGCTGGCGCCGGAGCTTCCGGGGGCGAAAGAATTGATTCAGTTCTGCCATGCGCATCAAATTCAGATCAATATCGGCCACAGCGCGGCGACCTTCGACTGCATCCGGGATCTGAAGGAGTATGGCTTAGGCGGCGTAACCCACATGTTCAGCGGCATGCGCGGGCTGCATCACCGGGAGCCGGGGGTGGCTGGCGCAGCGCTGTATTTCGACGATTTGAACTGCGAATTCGCGAAACAGACCGGCATGACCGTACGGCCGGAAGTGTTCGCCCTGACCTGGCGTTTAAAAAGCAAGGATAAAATCATCATGACGACGGACTGCGGCGGGATTGCGCTGACAAAAAAAGAAAAGTATCATTATATCCGGAAGCAGACGTTTATTCCCAACGGCGACGAGCTGATTCTGCGCAATGACGACGGCAGCGAGGAACACGTTGATATTCATGATTACAAGGCGGTGCGGAATCTGGAGCTGAGCTATATCAAATCAATCCGCAATCTGATCGCCAACGTCCATCCGTCCATTCATGAGATCATGAAGATCACGGCGGAAAATCCGGCGCGGTATATCGGTGTGGATGACCGCAAGGGAAGTCTGGAAGCAGGAAAGGACGCTGATATTCTTGTCGTCAACGATGCTTTTGAAATTCAGGCAACCTACTGCATGGGAAAATTGTATAAAAGTGAGGAGTGATGGTCATGTTTAAAAATCTGTTCAAGCCCAAACCGACAGATTTCGCCGCCCCGTTCAAGGGCCGGCTGATGACGCTGGAAGAAGTTCCCGATCCGGTGTTCTCAAGCAAGTCGATGGGGGCTGGATTTGCGTTGGAAATGTTGGAGGGCAAGGTGTTGTCGCCAGTGGCGGGCAAGATCGTCGCGGTCTTTCCGACTGGCCACGCAATCGGCATCAAGGCGGATGATCGCAACGAATATCTGATCCATCTGGGATTAGATACCGTGAATTTCAAAGGTGAAGGTTTTACGGCGCATGTCGTTTTGGATCAGCGGGTGAATCCGGGCGATCCGTTAGTCGACGTCGATTTGGAATTCTTTAAAAATCATAAGGTTTCCATGATTTGTCCGATTCTGGTCGTCAATGCCAACAGCCGTAAAATCCGCCTGCTGAAAGAGGGCGTCGTCCAGTCGCAGGAAAAAGACTTCCTTGCGATCACGGCATGAATCACAGCGAGATGAACGTAATTTTGGAATCTGCCCGCGCTGCGATCGCCCGGCATCGGCTGCCCTTAATGAAATACTGTCTGGCCGTGGCTTGCCTGTACTCGCTGATCTCGCTGGCTGCGCAGCAGTTTAACAATAATCTGATCCCGCTGGCCGCAACGCTGGCGATCAATCTGATTTTTCTGTTCGGATTGGATTTACTGATGCTGAAAGCACTGCATGACGAACCGTATTCTCTCCATGATTTCAGCCAGTTCACAGGTTATCTCAAGTCCCTGCTTCCGTTATTTGGAATCTACGGCCTGATTCTGGCCGGCGGCGTCTTTGCCCTCCAGGCAATGATCCATCTGGGGGCAGTCCTTCTTGTATTGCCCGCGCTGCTGGGGGTGGGCGTGATCTTTCTTAACTGCATCAATCATCTGACGCTGTTTTCAATGATTGAAACGCATCAAAGCGCATGGAGAGCCTTGAAAGGCGGGACAAAGCTGTTTTTTCAATCCGGAAAACTGATCATGCACATTGTTTTGAAAACGATTGTGCTGATCTTGTTGGGAAGTCTGGCGGTGTATGTGCTCAATGTGTTTGTTTACGCTCCGCAGATCGACGCTGTGCTGAAAAGCACGCCGGAAATCACGGAAGCCCTGATCGATCCTTATTTCTCAACGAATCTCAGTTATATGATTCAAAGCGTTGGCATGCAGCTGGTTGTCAGTTATATCGCAATCGTGTCAGGCATGACCTGTGGCGTCTATTATTTAAAGCAAAGGAAAGCAATAACGAGATAAAGGAATTTATTCGAAGAGTCTCATGTTCAGCTAATGGGGAAGATCAAGATTTCTGAAAAAGAGATTGAGATCTTCTTTTTTTATTTTCCGCAGGCGGGAAGTTGTTGGAAAAAACTTCATCGCAGGCTAGGAAAGTGCGGAAGAAATCATTATAATGGAAACAGACAGAAAAAGAATGGGGGTAATGATTTGATCTTAATACGAAATGGCCAAGTCCACGATGGTTCAGGTCAGGTATTAGCGAATACGGATCTTTTGATCGACGCGGGCAAGATTGTTCAGATCGGACAGAATCTGAAGGCGCCGGGGGCGCAGGTGATCGACGCGGCGGGAAAGTGCGTCATGCCGGGCTGGATCGATCCGTTAAGCGGCTGGGGCACGGCGGCCGGGCGCGGGCAGGCGCGCGACAACGATGAAACGAGCGATCCGCTGACGCCGCAGCTGGACGTCGTTTACGCGTTTGATCCGGATAGTATGATGTATCAGGAGCTGTGGGGTTATGGAATTACGGCGGCGGGCGTCGCTGCGAGCAATAACAATGTTCTCGGCGGCAGCGCGGCGGTGTTCAAGACGTATGGCAGAACGACGGAGACGATGTGCGTCAAGGCAAACGCCGCGATGAAGGGCTCGGTTGATGAAAAGGTCAAGCAGACCTATGGTCCGCGCAACAGCGCTCCGATGACAAAAATGGGGATCTTTTCCGCGCTGCGTGAATTGATCGCGAAGTGCGGCTCTGAGAAAGAAGAAGACCAGAAGGATCCGAAGGTTCAGGCGTTTACGCCGGTGCTGGAAGGCAAGCTGCCGCTGATCTTAAGCTGCAACACGAAAGCGGAAGCCGACGCAGTCCTGAAACTGTTTGAAAACATGCCGGTTAAGCTGGTGCTGGCGAATCTGTATCAGCTGGATGAAAGTTTGTTGGACAAGGACTGTGGTTTCATTCTGGGCGATCTGACCGATGGGTTTAACAAGTACAATGCGGCGGTGAACTATGCCGCGCTGTTTTCGCTGATCAAAGCGGGCAAGCCGGTGGCGCTAAGCGCCTTTGGCGATGCGGTTTCACCGGGCCGGGAGATTCTGATGTGGAACGCGCACGGCCTGATGGCGCAGGCGCGGCGCTTAGGTGCCGATCTGTCCAGCGAGGATGTGCTGAAAATGCTGACAAGCATTCCGGCGCAGCTGTTGGGCGTGGCGGATCGGATCGGGAGTCTGGCTGAGGGCAAGGATGCCGACATCGTGGTCTGGTCGGGAAATCCGCTGGAAACCTTCCGCGCATTACCGGAAATTGTCGTTATTTCCGGGGAAATAGTAAAGGGGGAAAAAGCGTGATGAAACGATTGATCCGCGGCGCCAAGATTCTGACGATGGGTTCGCAGGGCACGCTGGAAAAAGGCGATATTTTAATTGAAAATGGCAAGATCGCGGCGATCGGCGAACAGCTGGACTGCGAAGACGCTGAAGTCATCGACGCTGCGGGACTGACGGCCATTCCGGGGATCGTCGATGCACACAGTCATATCGGCGGGTTTGAGATTGCGACTGGGGCGCAGGACGTTAATGAAATGGTCAGGAATGTGACTGCTGAAGTTGAAGTGTTCGACGGGATCGATCCGCTGTCGCCTTCCTTTAAGGAAGCGCTGGCCGCCGGGGTAACCTGCAGCGCGATCGCTCCGGGCAGCGGCAACGTGATCGGCGGCGTGGTCTGCGCGGTAAAAAGCGCGGGTCAGGGCACAGTTGAGTCGATGTGCGTCAACCGGCATGTCGCGCTGAAAGCGGCGATGGGCGGCAATCCAAAGGGTGTCTATGGCAAGCGCAATCAGACGCCGATGACGCGGATGGGCGTAGCCAGCGTGCTGCGCCAGTATTTCCGCGATGTTCAGGAATACATGAAGAAGCAGGAAGAAGCGCAGAACGATCCGGCAAAAATGCCGAAATGGGATCCCGCGATGGAGAACGGCGCAAAGGTGCTGCGGCATGAAATGCCGGTTAAAATGCATTGCACGCAGTTTGATATGATCACCGTGATCGAACTGGCAAAGGAATTCAATTTTGAATTCACTCTCGATCATGCGTGGGGTGCTTCCGATTATATGGAACCGATCGTGGCGGCCGGCTGTCCGGTGATTTTCGGTCCGATTGCCGTGGCCAAAGGGTTCGGCGAGTCGATTAAAATTGATATCGACAGCGTGGTTGAAATGGACCGGCGCGGCGTGCTGTGTGCGATCATGACGGATGGTCCAGTCTATCATCCGTGGCTGATCGTCGAACAGGCTGGCGAGGTCGTGCGCTATGGAGCGCCGGTCGAACGGGCGATCGCAATGCTGACGATCAATCCGGCGAAAATCATCGGCTGCGATCAGCGGATCGGTTCGCTTGAAGCGGGCAAGGATGCCGATATCGCGTTGTTTGACGGGATGCCTGCGCTGGATCCGGCGGCAGTTGTGAAAATGACGCTGGTTAACGGCGAGGTCGTGTATCAAAGCAAGGGCTGTTAAGCCCTTTTCTTGTGAGGTGAGGTAAATGAGTGGGAAACAGAAGGTCGCGGCTGTGCGCTGCGCCGGTTATGATCAGGAATTAATCGGAAAACAACTGAATTTGTTAATGACGGCCATCGGCGCGGATACGTTGATTCAGCCGGGCATGAACGTGCTGATCAAGCCGAATCTGTTGTCGGCGAAAACGCCGGAGGAATTCACAACGACGCATCCGGAGGTCCTGCGGGCATTAATTTGCTACGTTCATAACCGCGGCGGGATCGTGACGCTGGCTGACAGTCCGGCCGGCCGGTTCACGCTGGATTCAATCCGGCGGATATATCAGAAAACAGGACTGCGGGCGCTGGCACAGGAGGAACAATGTTCATTAAATGAAAATCTGACCAGCGTTGAAAGCGGATTAAACGTCCTCAGCGAGCCGGTGCCGATACTGGAATGCGTTGCTCAGGCAGATTTGATCATCGACTGCTGCAAGTTCAAAAGTCACAGCTATACTGTGACCAGCGGTGCGGTGAAGAATATGTTCGGCGTCATTCCGGGATTGGTGAAGGCGCAGATGCATGCCCGTCTTGCTAAGCGTGAATCCTTTTGCCGCTTTTTATGCCAGCTGTGCGCAAATGTCAAACCCGGGCTGTGTCTGATGGATGCCATCGAAGGCATGCAGGGCAACGGTCCCAGCGGCGGCGAGCGGTATGACGGTCAGCGTCTGTTAGCGGCGAAGGATCCCTTTGCGCTGGACTATGGTGCGCTGAAACTGTTTGGGGTTGAGCCTGACTGGGCGCCGGTTCATCGGGAAGCTGTGAAACTCGGGCTGGTGAATCCAGCTGAGATTGAGCTGATTGCTTTGGAAGAAACCTGGGAAAGTTTATGCCGCAGTGATTTCAGACTGCCGGAAACGATGAAAGGTCTGATACAGCTGATTCCTTCCCCGCTGGCAGCGCTGCGCCGGCATTTTGCGCCCTATCCCAAGCCGGACCCTTCGCGCTGTCTGGGATGCGGAGAATGCGTGCGGGATTGTCCGGTTCAGGCGATGACGCTGACTGAGCACAAGGCTGTCGTCGACCGCCGCCGCTGCATCCGCTGCTACTGTTGTCAGGAAGTCTGTCCGGTTCATGTTGTTCAAATAAAACGTTAAAACCTTACAAAAATCTTAATTGTCAGCGAAAAACACAAGCGGGCAGTGAAAAAAAGGTATAATAAGACCAGCGATGGGAGAAATGTTATGAGTCAGAAACAAACGATGAAAAATCTGATGCGCACGGTAATTGCACTGTTGATTATTTTGGGCGCCTTATTGATGGTGCTGGCTGTGATTACGGTGCAGAAACCCCGGGATGGCGAGGTGCAGGTTGCCTTTACGCCGCAGCCGACCCTATCGCCGCAGCCGACGCCGGTTGTGGAAAAGGCCGAGCTGATCATGGCGGGAGATGCGCTGCTGCATGGGGCAGTGTATGCCGATGCCAGGACCTCTGAGGGAAGTTATGATTTTACCGATATGATGAGTACGCTGAACCGCGTTACGAATCATTATGATTTGAAGTATTATAACCAGGAAACCATCTTAGGCGGAACGGAATTGGGGTTGTCGACCTATCCTTGCTTTAACTCGCCGCAGGAATTCGGCGATACGATGATGAAGCTGGGATTTAACCTTGTTTCACTGGCAAACAATCACACGCTGGACCGGGGCGAGCAGGCCATCCTGAATTCACTGGATTACTGGTCAAACCAAAACGCGCTGACAGCCGGATCGTACAGCTCGTTCGATGACCGGGAAGAACTGCGGATTCGTGAAATCAACGGGATCAGCTATACGCTGCTCTCATATACCTATGGGACCAACGGAATTCCAGTGCCGGAAGGCAAGGAATATCTGGTCAATGTATATACGGATGAAATGCTGGCGGAAGACATTGCCAAGGCGCGTGGGGAAGTCGACGTCCTGATGGTGGCGATGCATTGGGGCGAAGAGTACACGCATGAGCCGACTGCTGAACAGCGGCGTTTAGCGCAGCTGTTGGCGGATCTGGGCGTCGATCTCATCATCGGCAGTCATCCGCATGTCGTTCAGCCGATCGAATGGATCGACGATACGTTATGTATTTATTCGTTGGGAAATCTGATTTCCGCACAGGATGGAACCTATAAGCGGGTAGGGCTGTTAGCGGGCGTGACAATCACGAAGACAACCTTCGAGGGGCAAAGTCATATCCAGCTGAGCGCGCCGCGGGCAGATCTGGTTTATACGCAGTATACCAAGGGATATCATCACTTCAAGCTGAAATTTTTTGATGAAATTGAAGAAAGCGAGCTGAAGGACGCCTGGGGTGTTTACGATCAATATGGCAAGATTGTAACGGAGGGCGGCGCCGTGAGTCAGCTGGGCGGCTTGTAGGAAATTTCTGTATCTGGAATTCCCGGAGGGGATTTTTATTGGAAGGCCGGGCTGATAGGCAGATTTCCCATTCGCCGAGGAAATCTGTCTTTTCTTTTGCTTTCAGGCGTGCATTTAAAGGTTTGTTGGAAGGAGCATGACGGAATGAATTTATTCGCAAGAATCGGCTTATTTTTATTGGAAATGACCATCGTGATGTCGGCCGACATCATGATATTCCGATGGCAAAACCGCAGGCTGTGGGCGTTATGCGGAGCGACCTGTCTTGCGGCCTGGTTGTTTTTTATATTTTCAGTGACGCTGAACGGTCCCTATTCTGATCATCCGTTTTCTGCCTGGAATCTGATTCCTTTCCAATGGATAGGGGAAATGATTCAGGAACTTCAAAGTGGAAAGTCAGTCTTGCTTGAAATTTGGCATATTCCAAAGCAGTTGATGGCCAATGTTCTGATGTTTATTCCAGGCGGTTTTTTATTAGCTGTGGTTTGTCCGCGTATCCGTCATTGGAAAGGAATTGTGATATGCGGCGCAGGATGTTCAGCCGCGATTGAAATTATTCAGTTCTTCATTGGTCGGATCGCGGATATTGACGATGTGCTGATGAACAGTCTTGGCGCAGCGATCGGATTCGCTTTGTTTCAGTGGGGGTGGCGGGAAATTCAAAAATCCGGACGCTTTGGCAGCCGGAATAAACAAGGCAAAGATTGAAAGCTCTTTTTCAGGTTCTTGCTTGCAGCTGGGTAAAGATAAAAAGATCAGGCCTATAAAGCATTATGGAAAGCTTTATACGGCCTGATCTTTAAAAAATGTCCAGTCTGCTTTAAACCGGGGAACAATCCTTTTTTATCTTTTATTCTCTTTTCATTTGTTTATAATTTCAGATTCAAGGAATGTGTTTTGAAAATAGTTACAAAACATTCTGTCAAGAATTCGAAAAAAGTAAAATTTTCTTGGAAAGGAGGAAGGCATTTTTAAAATTACCGCAATATTAACTTGTAGAGGAGGTGGCTGAATGTCCATCGATCTACGAAAGCGGAAAGAACTGAAGCATAAAAGGATTTCCCTGATGGATGACTGGGTATTTAAAGCGGTGCTTGGAAATCCGGAAGATACATTGTGTCTTTCCTGTCTGTTTCAGGCTATTGATCCCAGTTTCAAAAAGGTATGTTTGTTTCCCGGTGAAGAAAGTGTGGGGCATCCCCTGATGAAAGCGATTCGTTATGATATTTGCGGAATGATCAATGATGAAATTTATTTTGATCTGGAAATCCAGCAAAATGGAAATCCCGTGGATCAGGGTATCCGGATAGTTTTTTATCTGTCACGGCTGTTATCCGGGCAGAAAACAAAAGGAAAAGATTACCGTGAATTAAAACCAGTCCGGGTCATGATGATCACGAATTTTTCTTTTTTTGGCGAGGGGGATATCAGCAATGATGTTTTCCATTTAGTTGGTGAAAAAACAGGAAGAACCTTGACAAAACATATTCAAGTGAATATTATTGAGCTGGCGGGAGTAGAATATTTACAGCGAATTCCGGTCAAGGATTTAACGCCATTGGATCGGTGGCGTGTGGTGTTGAAATTTGCGGGTGATCCTGAAAAAGAAGTGTGGATTCAACAGATCATAGCGATGGATGAAGGATGCAGAAGGGCGGTGCAGAAAATGATGGAGATTCCGATGAGTATGATCGAGTACATGTGGGAAACAAAGCGACTGGACAGAGAACTGATGCGAAATACAGAAATCCGCGAGGAACGGGAAAGGGCTGTAAAGGAAGCTCGCGATCTGGCCTTAAAACAGGGGCTGGAACAGGGCATGGAACGGGGCATTGAGCAAGGCAGAGAAGAAGGCATGGAACAGGGCATTGAACAAGGCAGAGAACAGGGCAAAGATCTTGGTTCTTTGTTGAAGATCGTTACAATCACGTTGAAAAAGGCAAAGAAGGGAATGCAAGCCACAGAAATTGCGGACATTTTAGAGGAAGAAGAGGCTTTGATAGAAACAATTCTGAAACTTAAACAACAATTTCCAGATGCTGCTGAGATGCAGATTGCAGTGAAGATTCTCGGCGAGTTTGTTTATCCGGCAGCACTGCATAACGAAGTCAATCTTAATGAAGGAAACAAGACTTTCCTGGATCCGCAGATCTGACTTTCAAGATCAATGAAATTCATTTAAACTATCCCAGATTTTCAATCTATGAACAATCAGCCATAACTTAAGGTGCGTCTATCATTCCAGATGAAAACACTGGCCGGCAAAGCTTAACTTTGTCCAGCCAGTGTTTGTTTTTCTCATCGCTGCCTGTTCTCACGCATAGAAATATCAAATTTCTTAGCGAATCTCAATTCTGTTTACCACCAGGGTAATTTCCTCTCTCCCTGCGGCGCGATCCAGTTTTTCCCTTCCAGATACGGGATCAACATCCGGAAAAACAACACCAGCAGCACAATCTCAATCGGAAGCATAATCGTGTTTTTGACGAGGCTTTTTGCGAAATAATACAGATAACCCTTGGAATATAACATGTAGCTCCATAAGGATCCCAGACCGACATTGACGAACAGATTGATCAAAAGACGGCTGAGCGCAAGACGCAGCACGGTAATTTTTGTGCGGTAAAGAAATAAAGCGAAAATCAACGCGCCGGCCATGCTCGATAACGTGTAGCCCGGGAAGAAGGGGCCGTTGGGATGAATCGCGAATTCAATCAGGTCGCCGATTCCGCCGCAAAGCACGCCGACGACCGGTCCGCAAACCGCGCACTGCACAGCGGTGATCAGATACGTGAAATAAACATAGAGATTGTCGGCCACCGGAATCCGAAACGAAGCGATGGCCATTTTTAAGGCCATGCACAGCGCAGCGACCGCGAGAATCCGGACACGCCGCGTTTCGGCGGACGCTTCTTGCCAGTAAGCGCGGGAAAACGGATGAGAAAAGAGAGCTTTGGAAAACTGAGCCATAAAAAAACCTCCTCTTTTCCCTCTGACAGGTAAAAGAGAAGGCCATGCCTTCGATTTTCGGGTCAGCGGGATGCGGAACCTGCACCGCAAGAAACCTTTTCGTCCTTCTGACAACTCCCCGTTCAGAAAGCACTTAACGCGCAGGAACCTACTCTGTTTGTGAAGAATATACCCCGAAAGTACCCGGATGTCAAATGAAACTTATAAAACAAAGAACAGATACAACGAGTAACCTAAAATCAAGCTGAGGCCTTGCATTTTTGATCCCTTTTCTTTCAGCAGCAACGGCAGCAGCGCCAGCATGGTGATCAGCAGACACGCCGGCATGTCCACTGCCAGACTCTGTGCGGAAACCGGCAGCGCCTGACCGGAAACAAAAGAACAAACCGGCAGGATCAGAGTCAGATCGAGAATGTTCGCGCCGATCAGGTTGCCGATCGACAAGCTCGATTCCTTTTTGACAATCGCGGTGATCGTGGTGACCAGCTCCGGCAGCGATGTGCCGATCGCGATCATCGTGACGGCGACGATCCGTTCCGGTACCCCGAAGAAAGCCGCCAGTGCGCTGCCGCTGTTGACCAGCAGCTGCGATCCGGCGACAATGCCCAGCGCTCCGAATATAAACATCACGATCCGCCGTCCTGTTTCTTTGCGGGTTGTCTGGATCCGTTCGCTGTCTTCCTGCTGCTTCATCGCATTGCGGACATTTTCCGCCATCGAGATCAAAAAGATCGCGATCAGAATCAGACTGCCGGCTAAGCTCAAGGCTCCTGACAAGCTGAATCCAAGCAGCACCGCCGCGGCAGCGATCAACAAGCCGCAATGCTTGATGTAATCCTTACGCCGTATAGCGATCGGCATAAAAAGCATCGCCACTGCCAGAATCAGGCCGGTATTGGCCGTAACAGAACCGACCGCGTTGCCGATCGCCATTTCTGTTTTTCCCTGCAGCGCCGCCAGAACCGAAACGATCATCTCCGGCAGCGTGGTAGCCAGACTGACGATCGTCGCGCCGACAATAAAGGAAGGGATCCCGGAAGCTTTCGCGATCCAGCTGGCGGCGTCGACAAACAGATCGCCACCCTTGACGACCAGGAAAACCCCGGCAATAAATAAAATAACTGCGACTTCAATGCTCATAGTTCAATCTCCTCTTTCATTTCCCAGGTTCCGATAAAAAAAGAAGACCTGTCTTACGCTGTTCTCCTCAAGCGTCAGACAAGTCTTGTCAATTACCTCTAAGCCAGACGAAAAAACTTCGTCAGGTTGTTGACTTAGCAACGCGGTTGTCCGCGGTGACTACTCCCTTATCAATCTCGAATATTTTAACAAAAAGAACGTTGAGCGTCAATGTTAAATCCCGGTGAAAAACCGCACAACCCCGCAGAATGATTGACTTTTGAAACCCTGACCGTATAATTAAAGCGCAAGCTGTCCCAATGCGCGGAAAGGAACGAAAGATAAACATGACACAAATCAACTGGATTGCGGCGCTGCAGCAGGCAGCGTCGCTGGAAGAAATGAAAAACAGCGGGATGACGACGATCCGGATCGGGGTTGAAGGCTGCTCCGTCCGCACCGCCCGCTGTTTTTCGCCGGCTGAAGCCGAAGCGTTAGTCCGCCGCGTTCACGCTTCAGGACTTCGGTGCGAGATTGTTTTCAACCGCCTGTGGATGGAAGAAGAACTGGCGGAAATGGAAATGAAATTGAAGCAGATCCAAGCCTGGCAGCCGGAGGGAATTGTTTATATGGATCCGGCGGTTTTCATGAGTGCGGAGCGGTTGGGATTGAAAGACCGGCTGATCTACGCGCCGGACACGCTGATGACCAATTCCCGGGATATTCAGGAAATGCTAAAGCTGGGCGTAGGCCGCGTCGTCCTGGCTGCGGAGATCACGCTGGAAGAAATTCTCTCGATCGCCCGCAAGACCGACGGCGCCCGGCTGGAACTGCAGATTCATGGGCGGCAGGTGATGGCTTATTCGCGCCGTAAGCTGGTATCCAACTATTTGCAGGTGATCGGCAAGACAATCGACGATCTGTATGATCGTCGTGAACTGTATTTAATTGAAGCAACCCGAACTGGGAAAATGCCGATTCTGGAAGAAGCGGAAGGCACGGCGGTATATATGGAAAGCACGCTCTGTTCGCTGGATCAGATTTCACAGCTGGCAGCCAGCGGGATCGGTCATTTTACATTTGATAGTCTGTTTTCCTGCGATGCGGAATTGATCGACGCCCGGAAAGCCTGCGGCGCGGTGCTGGAAGGCGCGGACCCGGCCGTCGTGAAAGAACAGCTGAAGCAACGCTGGCCTGATCTGAATTACGGCTCCGGCTATTATCAGCAGAAGACCAATTTAACCAAGGAGGACGCGGCATGAGAAAAACGATTGAGCTGTTAGCTCCGGCCGGCGATCTGGCTCGTTTGAAAACGGCAGTCCGTTATGGTGCGGACGCAGTGTACCTGGGTGGCAAGCGCTTTTCGCTGCGATCCCGCGCCAGTAATTTTGAAATCGAAGATATCGCCGAGGGCGTACGCTTTGCCCGGGAATACGGTGCGCATGTCCATGTGACGGTCAATATCATTCCTCACGAAGACGATTTTGACGGCCTGGACGATTATCTGCGCCAACTGGAAAGGATCGGCGTGCATGCCGTGATCGTCGCTTCACCGACGATTGTCCGGCATGCGAAAACCGTTGCGCCGAAGCTGGAGGTTCATCTCAGCACGCAGATGTCCAGCACCAATTCTCAGGCTGTCCGGTTTTACCAACAGCTGGGGGCGGACCGGGTTGTGCTGGCCCGCGAATGCACGATGGATCAGATCCGGCAGATTTGCGATCACAGCGAAGTCCCGATTGAAACGTTTATCCATGGCGGTATGTGCGTGAACTATTCCGGGCGCTGCACCTTAAGCAACGCGATGACGCTGCGCGACGCCAACCGCGGCGGCTGCGCTCAGTCCTGCCGCTGGCGCTATCATCTTTATAACGGAGCGCAGAAGCTGAGCGACGACAACCTGTTATTCTCCATGGGCTCGAAAGATCTGATGGCCGCGGCTTATGTTAATGACATGATCCGCGCGGGCGTGGCCAGCTTGAAAATAGAAGGCCGGATGAAATCAGCCTATTACATCGCGGTCGTTGTCCGGGCTTACCGGAAACTGATCGACTGGTTTTTTGAGCACCCTGAAGAAGACCCGCAGCCGGCCGTTCTGGCAGCTCAGCGCGAACTGATGCGGGCTGAAAACCGACCTGCCTGCCTGGGCTTTCTGGCGGGCATTCCCGGTCCGCAGGATCATTTGTACGACAATGCACCTTCGCGGGTAACTCACGATTTTCTGGCGCAGGTGCTGGACTACAATCCAGATGACAAACAAGCCCTCATCGAGGTGCGCAATCACTTTGAAATCGGGGAAACGCTGGAAGCTTTTGGACCGCATCTGGAAAATACGCCCTTTGTATTGGAAACGATGAGGGATGAGGAAGGCGCGGTCGTCGAAATCGCCAATAAGCCGCTGCAGCGCTGCTGGATCAATACTCCGGCAGTTTTGCATCCGTATGATTTGATTCGCCGGAAGGAGCGTAAATTATGAACTGGTTTGAAGGCGCGCTGAGTGTCAAAGCCGTCATGATGGCGGGCCGCCGTCCCGTGATGAAGCTGGTCGTCGATCAGAAGAAGAAAGATAAGGATACGGCGTTTATTCTGCGTCAGGCTGCCCAGCGAGAAATCCCGGTAGAACGCTGGCCGCGTGAGAAGATCGATCAACAGGCGACCGGCCGGACGCATGGCGGGATTCTGGCGCTGGCAGGGGATCGGATCTATCAGTCGGTTTCGGATTGTCTGGAAAATCCCAAGCCGTTTGTCGCGGTTTTGGAAGGAATTGAAGACCCGTTTAACCTCGGTTATGCGTTTCGCACGTTGTATGCCGCCGGCTGTACCGGCGTGCTGATGGGCAGCCGGGACTGGCAGAGTGCGCAGGCTACGATCGTGAAGTCCAGCGCGGGCGCAAGCGAACAGCTCCCCTGGTGTTTGTGCGAGGATCTCGGGGCGGCGGTTTGCCAATGCCGCCAGGCGGGGTGTGTCTTATACTGTGCCCAGCGCAGTGATGCGATTGCTTATTTTGACGCCGATTTCAACCAGCCGATTGTGTTGGCGATCGGCGGCGAACTGCGGGGATTGAGCCGCGACGTGCTGAAGCAGAGCGATCAGAACATCGTGATTCCCTATGCCCGGCCTGTGCGCAGTGCGTTAAACGGCACCAGCGCCGTCGCCGCGATCAGCTTTGAAGTCGTGCGCCAGCGCCGCTGACCCTTCCCCCAACAGAATGAAATAAAAACATCAGCGGACCCGTAGGGGTAATGGCGAATTGAGTGCGTCCCTGACAAAACTGAAAAAACTGCGACGTCGGCCGGACTTTGAGCATAGACTAAAGCGGAGCGGCCAGACGCCTGGTATCCAATGCGGGAAGAATTGTTTTCTTCCTCCTATCAGCAGCCAGATCTGCCGCTTGGAAAAGGAATGAAACCAGTCTGTCTCTGATTCGACGAACATACCATAAATCATATAAGAAAACATAACAAAAAATATGAAAGAAATGAAAGCGTTAAGAAAGAACTTTCATTTCTTTTTGAAAGTGATATAATGGACTGGTGTTGAAGGAGGCCCGGCATGAAAGAAGCGATTTATCTCAAACGCAATATGGCGTTGATCAACTACACCAAAGCGTACTACACGACAGCGGAGGAACTGTTGTCGAGCGAAAGTTTTTCGATGTTTCTGGATTTATATTTAAATTCTTGTTCCCATACCAATCCCCAGCTGTTTGCGTGGCTGCGCCGCGGGCTTCCGATCGAAGAAGTCAAAAAAGATCTGATCCGCCTGTTAAAGGTCATGCAGGTGCTGGAGGTGGAAGAAATCGCCCATCCGTATTTTAAAGAACGTCAGAAGATGTTGGCGGTGATTGAGGATTGTTATCATTTCTGGCGGAATATGCAGCGCTATTCCGTCATTTATACGCGCAATGAGGAAGGGCTGCAGCTGGCGAACTTTATGGAGGCCGACGCGAAATTCCATCAGATGATCCTGGATTTTTACCGCACGGTCCAGCAGAAGACCCAGGGTTCGAAGAACCGTGTATACCGTCAGCTTCAGGCCGGAACCAACGCCAGCCTGCTGCTGCGCGATTACCCATGGCCGGCGCCGGAGGGGTATCGCGAGCTGGGCGACATTCCGTTTGTGCATACGATCATGATGCGCACACCGCTGATCATCCATCCTCGCAGCAACAAGCGCCTGGGCATGTTTACCGAGGTGGACGCAAATCCGATGGCTGAGTGGATCAAGGGCGACGAGGAATGGATGTGCTTTCCGTTAAAAGTCGGGTCGCTGTTGTGCTACACTTATTTTCATCGCGACTTTACCGCCGGGGCGGTGGCGCTGGCGAATCTGTTCGAGCTGGCGTCGGATGAGGACTGCATCGGCGCCAGACCGGATCTGCTTTTGTTGTTCGGCAATCCGGACGGCCAGAACGATACGGTTTTCTATCATGATAAGGCCAATGCGATGTGGGTCGGCAAGGTATCCTATGCCGATGTGATCGAATACTTCGGTTATTTAAAGAAGATGATCCTGACGCTGCACAATCTGGCGATGATTGAAAAAGGCTGGCTGCCGCTGCATGGCGCGATGATCAATCTGACGCTGCAGGACGGTACGAAAAAAGGCGTGATCATGATCGGCGACTCCGGCGCGGGCAAGTCGGAAACGATCGAAGCGCTGACCAACTTAAGCGAGGATGTGATCGTCAGCCGGGAGATCATCTTCGACGACATGGGCTCGCTGCATCTGGATGAACAGGGGCAGATCCGCGCCCAGGGTACGGAAATCGGCGCGTTTGTCCGGCTGGACGATCTGGACAAGGGCAGCGCTTACCGCGACATGGACCGGTCGATCTTCTTTAATCCGGAGAGCGCCAATGCGCGTGTCGTCATCCCCGCTTCGCCGTATGATACGATCATCACCGACCAGAAGGTTGATCTGTTCCTCTACGCCAACAATTATACCGACCGGCGCGGTCTGCGGGCTTTCGATAGTAAGGAAGAAGCGGTTCAGACCTTTATTGAGGGCAAACGGTTCGCTTTGGGCACGACGCAGGAAAAAGGATTGTCCACCACCTTCTTCGCCAATCCATTCGGGCCGATGCAGAAACAGCCGGAATGTCTGAAAATTATTGATCAGATGTTTGCGGCGCTGCTGAAACAACATATTTTCCTGGGTGAAATTTACACCGGCCTGGGCTTGCCGGAAAAGGGCGGCAATGCGCTGGAAATCGCGGCGAAGGAACTGTTGGCCAAAATCAGTGAAAAAGAATAAAACTGCCTGTCAGACTGCGCAAACGAAGGGGATTGTAAAAAGTCCGCAGGCTCAATAAAAAATAACGTCAGAAAAAACGCCGGGTTTCGCCGGCGTTTTATTATAATAAATAAGGAAGGTTAGACTTAAAGCACGGCGGCGAACAGGTCGTTGAGACCTTCGCTCATCGTCGGATGAGTGTAAATGCCATCGCGCAGAACGGGATACGGAAGTTTGGCGTCCATCGCCAGCTTGATCAGATTGATCATTTCATGCGATTCCTCACAGAAGAAGTGCGCACCGAGTATCTGATCGGTTTTCGCGTCGATAATTACTTTTAACAGGCCGTCGGTTTTGCGTAATACCTGCGCCTTCGGAATGGCAGCGGCCGGAATTCTGGCAATTTTAAGATCATAGCCGGCGCTTCGGGCTTCTTCTTCGCTCAAACCGACACGGGAGAACGGCGGATCCATAAAGACGCTGTAAGGCACCGCACCGCGATTGGCGGTGGTGCGCGGTCCCGAATTCAGAGCGTCGCGGACGATCCGTGAATCATCCAGCGAGATATAGGTGAATTGCAGACCCCCAGTGACGTCGCCCATCGCCCAGATATGATCGACCGAGGTCTTCAGTTGTTCGTTGACGGCGATTGCGCCGCGGGAAGTCAGGGCGATCCCCGCCGCTTCCGGATGCAGATTGTCCAGCTGCGGACGCCGGCCTGTCGCGACTAACAGTGCGTCGCAGCGCAGTTCTGAATCCATTTCGTCCTGCTTTAAAATCAGGACGGTTTCCGCAGCTTCATCCCGCACTTCCTTTAACGCCGTATTGCGCATTAGCCGCACGCCCCGGCGGGCCAGGCTCGTTTCCACCGCATCCGCGATCTCAAGATCCTCACGCGGCAGAAACCGCTGATTTGGCTGCAGGATGGTGACCTGAGATCCAAAATTTGCAAACATCGAAGCGAATTCCAGTCCGATGTAGCCGCCTCCCAAAATGACCAGCCGCCGCGGCAGCGTTTCCAATTCCATGATGCTTTCGCTGAGATAAACCCGCGGACTCTGCTTCAATCCGGGAATGTCCGGGACAAACGGCTTCGCTCCGGTATTGATGAAAATGCGGTGAGCTTCAAGAATTTCCGGGCCTTCTTTTGTCAAAACCTGGACGTGATGATCATCGAGAAAGGACGCTTCTCCATCCATCACTTCGACGCCGGAGGAAACAAGCTTGTCATAATTTTTCTTCCGCAGCATTGCGGTCAGGCGGCGTTTTTCCTCGATTGCCTGCCGGAAATGAAGCTGCCGGGCAGCGTCATCCCCACCTTGAATCGCAGACTGGCGGGCGCTGTTTTCTAAGGATTTGGTTGGCAGGCAGGCGACGTTGATGCATGTGCCGCCATACATTAACGGTGATTTTTCAACCAGCGCTGTGCGCTGGCCGGCTTTCGCCAGGCTGGCAGCCAGCGTTTTTCCCCCTTTGCCGAAGCCGATGATCAGATTATCGTATGTTTTCATGAATGGGTTCCTCCTTTTTATTCATGATGATCTGTTCCGGCTGCGTGACAAAGAGATCCTGAAGCAGATCCCACAGCGTCAGCCGATCCAGACTTTCCAGACATTGTTCGTTTAACTGGCGGTAGATTTTATCCATTTCCCGCGCCATGCCGGAGGCGACCAGACAGCTCATTTCGGGATCGCCGCTTTGCCACCGGCTTTCCACCAACGCGGCGTGCAGCGCGTCGGCAATCTGGCGCAGCGTAATTTCCTGAGGCTTGCGGCACAGGCGGTAGCCGCCCTCGCTGCCTTCTTGGGAGATCGCGATCCCGGCCCGGCACAAGGCAGCCATGATCTTGCGGACCCGCACTGGATGGGTGCAGATGTTGACAGCCAGTTCCTCGCTGGACTGCGGGGCGTTTTTATGCGCCAGATACACCGCGGCGTGAATCGCGACGGTCAGCTCGCTGGTCATTTCTGCCCCTTGCGAACCGTTTCGTAAGGCCATTGAAGCAGCCCGCCGAAATCATAGACATGGTTGTAGCCGAGCTGGACCAGTTTGTTTGCGGCCTGCGCGCTGCGATGACCTGACCGGCAATACACCAGCAGCACGGCGTCCTCATCGCTCAAAGTGACCAGCGCGGTGTGTGCGATCGTTTCGTTGGGCAGATTGATCGCTCCGGGAATATGACCCTGGGCAAACTCCTGTGGCTGGCGTACGTCGAGGATCGTAACCGTTTCGCTCTCCATTTTCTGTTTCGCCTGCGCAGGCGTCAGCCTGATGGGTTGTTTCTTCATCGTTTTGTTGAAGAAGCGGGAAAAGAATGGCAACATGAGTTCCTCCGAAAGAACGAAATGTTCTTTTGATACTGTAATCATAATAGTTACAGTTTATTCTGTCAACATGAACACTCTCTGAAAAGCAGAAAAACACATAAATTCATGATAAGATAGAAAAAATCAACTTTTCTTGAGAAAACAGTTGACACTCCCGTTAAGGGAGGATCTATGCTTTGTTTGCGGAGGAGGAAACAAGATGCTGAAAATAGGAGATTTTTCAAAAATGGGAAAGACGACGGTCAAAACACTGCGGTATTATGATTCGATCGGTCTGCTGCGGCCGAAGCAGATCGACGAGGAGACTGGATACCGCTGGTATTCGACGGAACAGCTGATCGCATTGGCTCAGATTCAGCAATGGCGGCAGCTGGGACTTGGCGTGGCGCTGATCCGCAGGATTCTGCATGGCGAAGTGAGTGAAAACGACGCTCTGAGCCAGCGCCGCCGTCAGATCGCCGCCGATCTTGATTCGCTGCAGCATCAGTTTCGCCGCATTGAACGCGTCTTAACGACAGGCGCAAAGGAGAGCGTTATGAAAATCAATGTTATCGTCAAAGAACTGCCGGAATGCATCGTGATGGCCCGCAAGGTGGCCCTGCCCGCGTATCGTGATCTGCTTGGCGAGATCCCGGCGACGGGAGCGAAGGTTGCCTCACGGTATCCGGATCTGAAATGCACACAGCCGGAATATTGCTTCGTAAAAGAACTGGATGGCGAATACCGGGAAAAGGACATTCACGCCGAGATCTGTCAGGCGGTTGAAGTGATGAAGCCGGATTTCGACGACGTCCAGTTCCGCAAAGAACCGGCGGTGGAAGCGGCCTGCGCGTTGTTTAAAGGCGGCTATGAAGGCTTCAGCGAGGTTTATGCCGCTTTGATGCAGTGGGTGGAGGACAATCACGCCGAAATCATCGGTGAACCACGCGAGAGCTATATCGACGGTATCTGGAATCAGGACTCGGAAGAAGACTGGCTGACAGAAGTTCAGATCCCGATCCGCCGGGGCTGAAAGAGTCTGTTCAATGCTGTTTGCTGAACACTGCTGAAAGGGACAGGAAACAATTCGATCAAGGCTTGAAATGCGAGAAACATCAGGAAGGGAAAGCAAACTTTCTGATGTTTTTTTTGCTGATCAAAAGGGTTCTCGCTGATCTTTTCATCAAGCCGTGAAAGCTGGGAGAGTTTGGGTTCTTATTTGAATACCGACAAAGATAAAATAGGCAGGATGAAGGGAGAGATCACATTTCATCCTGTCTGCTTCGTGTTGGGAAATTCCAGGTTTGCCCTGAATGGAGTAAGCACCCGGGGTTGTTTCAACGTCTTTTTTCTTCGCTAAGAACATACAGTGATAACGAAGGTGAGAAGCGTGAAAACAAAAACAAAATGTCGGTTGGGGATTTGTCTTTTCATTTTAATAGCGGCCTGTGTTCTGATCGGTCAGTCGTGGCAGCGGGAAAGTCAGCGGCGGCGTCTGCCGGAAGCGATGCGTCAGACGATTGAGGAAAATCATCGCATCGGAAAGATGAAACAGAAGATCAAGGTGACTGGCCAGCGGGCGATCGCGGTGTACTATCCGCATTTAAACAGCGCGGAGATCGACGCGAATATCGAAGCGGCCGTCAACGAAGCAATCGCAAGATTTGAACAGGAAAATCAGGGTGTCGAAGGGTTGTGTACCTTATATGCCGATTATGAATCCTATGAGCTGAACGAACGGTACGGCTCAGTGCAGATCAGCTTTGAGCGGACCGGCGCCATCAACATGAAAGAAGTCCGGGCCTGGACCTTCGATCTGCAGCAGGATCGGCTGATTCGTTTCAGCGATCTGTTTTCAGCGGACGGTATGAAGCATCTGGCTTTTTTAATGCGCAGCTTCTTGACAACACTGGTGCCGGAAACGACCAATCCGGATTATGAAGTCGATGAGAACGTGCTGATTGATAACAAGGCGGAATTGTTTCTGAACGAAGACGAACTGCGCGTCGTCCTGCCGCCGCAGACATTACCTGCTCAGAGCGAGGAGCTGATCGCGGTGATTCCGCTGAATAAAGTCATCGGCTACGTCGATGAGGATACGCGCAATCTGCTGGGGCTGCAGGCCCGGGGCCGGATCATCGACCCGACTCGGCCGATGGTTGCGATGACCTATGACGATGGACCGAACCGACAGGTGACGCCGGTGATTCTGGACGCGCTGCAGGAACATGACGGCGCGGCAACTTTCTTCGTGCTGGGCAGCCGGGTCGCAAATCACAAGGATATCGTCGCGCGGATGCTTGCGGAAGGCAGCGAAGTCGGCAACCATACGTTCGGGCATGTCGATCTGACCAAGCAGAGCAGCCAGGGCATACTCGATCAATTCAGCGCGACCTGGGATGCGATCGGGGAGGCGGGATATCTGGAGCAGCAGGAACTGTTAGTTCGTCCAACCTATGGAGCATATAACGATATGCTGAAGAAAACCTCGCCGTATCCGCTGATCCTGTGGTCGATTGACACGCGCGACTGGGCGCATCAGAATGCCGATAAATCAGTGGATGTGGTCATGCGCGAGGTTCAGGACGGCGATATCATCCTGATGCATGATATGTATGAGCCGACGGCCCAGGCCAGCGTCCGGGTGATCGAATGGCTGAGTGAGAAAGGGTATCAGCTGGTGACCGTCAGCGAATTGTTTGAAGCCCGCGGAATCCAGCTGGAGCCCGGGAAAACCTATAATTGCGCGTATCCGCACGCGGACCGTTGAGCGGCGTCAGAATAAAAATGAAACCGGAATCGAAAAAGATTCTGGTTTTTTCCACGCTGATTGATTATCATAATGAGAGAGACAACAGGAGGCGGATTTATGGAAATCAATTCCCCGATGAATGAGAAAGTAAAAAACTGGGCGAAGCTCCAGCGGAAAAAATATCGTGATCAGACAGGTCAGTTTCTGATCGAGGGCGAACATCTGATCGGCGAGGCTCTGAAAGCAGGCGTGGTTGAACTGCTGTTGGTCGAAGCTGGCCGGACAAATCCGTTTCATCAGGAAAAGGAAGCGATCGTCTGCAGCGAGAGCGTCATGCGCAAGCTCAGCGCCAATGTGTCCGGCGCCTGGCTGATCGCCGTCTGTGCGCAGAAGGTCAGCCGGAAATCGAGGAATTCGCGGATTGTGGCGCTGGATGGGGTGCAGGATCCCGGCAACGTCGGAACGATCATCCGCACGGCGGTGGCGTTTGGTTTCGATCAGGTGCTGCTTTCGCCCGACTGCGCCGATGTCTACAATGAAAAATGCGTGCGCTCCACCCAGGGCGCGCTGTTTCACATCGCAATTTCGCGGACTGAACTGATCCCGACGCTGAGGTCGCTGAAGGAAAAAGGGGTTATGGTGATCGCGACGGCGCTGCATGAAGCCCAGCCCCTGAGCGAACTGCCGATCGTTGAAAACGTGGCCCTGGTGCTGGGCAATGAAGGACAGGGAATCCGGCCGGCGACGCTGGAAATCTGCGATCAGCGGGCGTTTATCGAAATGTCCAGCTTTGAATCGCTGAACGTCGCGGTCGCGGCGGGCATCTGCCTGTATCGCTACCGGAGGCGCGGATGATCCGCCATGGCTTATTTGCCAGGCGCCGCAGAAAACGGGTTCTGATCGCGATTCATGGCTTCGGCCGGCGCAAGCAGGAAGATTTTCACTACCTGAAAACGATGTGCGAGACGGATTCCAGACTGGAATATCGCTGTTTTGATCTGTACGACGAAGATAAAAATGACAAGGAATGGCTGATCTGGGTGGCGCGCGCCAACCAGGAGGTCACGGCCTATCTGGAAAAAGGATATGAGGTGACGCTGCTGGGGTTTTCGATGGGCGGGGTGATCGCCGCGTTTCTGGCTTCATTTCTGGCGGTGGATAAACTCGTGCTGGTTGCGCCGGCATTTGAGTATATGAATCTGGAAACAGTCAGCCGGCTGATTCCCAAATATGCCGCGATTTTGAAGCACAGCGAATCGCAGTTCAAGGCGTATATGGAGGAGCGGTTGTTGGAATATGAGTATTTCCCGCAGTTTTTTGAGCTGGTGAAAAAGCTGAAGCCGGCCGTGAAAAAGGTGAGCTGTCCGACATTGATTTTGCAGGGGCTGCAGGATGAATTTGTGCCGCTGTCGTCTTCGCAATACGCCTATCATCAAATTCAAAGCGAGCGCAAACAGCTCGTCTGCTTTGAGGCCTGCGGTCATGAGCTGTTGGAAAACGAGGGCTGCCGCGAGGACGCGTTCAGTCTGATCCGGCAGTTTATCGACGATCGCTGGGGTCAGGCGTCCGCAAAACCGCATTCCCGTTCGTAATTTGGACAAAGAAAGCCGGACGTTCCGCATGAAATGCGGTATAATAGAAGAAATCAGGGAGAAAAACATGCGGAAAGAGAAGTTCAGCGCCGGCTTGGCGAAAATGGAATCCTGCCGACTGATCCGCGCGGTCAGGGCGGGATTGACGATCGCGATTCCGATTTTAATGATCGGGTCCTTTTCGTTATTGATTCGAACGTTTGCGGGTTATTTTCCTGCGCTGGCTTTTATCGAAGAACTGGCGGAACTGCTTTATCAATGTACCTTCGGCATTCTGTCGGTGCTGCTGACAGGGTGTCTGGCCTGGGGCGCGCTGCAGACCGAGGAGAAACCGCTGGCCGGGGATTGGATCGTTCCGCCGGCGGCCGTCATGGTGTTCATCATTCTCAACGGCGGCCTCAAGCTGGAATCGGCGGGAGCGGTCGGAACGTTTACCGCGGTGTGCGCGGCATTCTTTACAAGCTTTACGTATTGCGGGCTGCGGCGGAAGCTGCCGGACGAGCATTTCTTTACCCCCGGCGCGGATTACAATTTCAATCAGGCGCTGACGGCGATTCTGCCGATGCTGGCGGTGCTGCTGGGGGCGGCGGTGTTCAACGAGGGAATCCGGCTGGTGTTCCATATTGAAAGTTTCCAGGAAGTGTTCGTGCTGTTGTCCAATACGTTGTTCCGGCACATGGGACGGGGACTGGTCAGTTCGGCGCTGTTTGTGTTTTTGTCTTCCGTGCTGTGGCTTTTGGGAATCCATGGCGCCAACGTTCTGGAGAATGTTTCACGTTCCCTGTTTCAGGAGGGAATGCAGATCAACGTTGCCGCGGCGGCGGCCGGAATGGCGCCGACGGAGATCTTTACCAAGACATTTCTGGATAATTTTGTATTCATCGGCGGCTGCGGGACATTGATCTGTCTGCTGATCGCGCTGATGTTGTTCAGCCGTCAGCGTGTCAGTCGGACGCTGGCAAAAACGGCGGTCATTCCGATGTTGTTCAATATCAATGAGCTGATGATTTTCGGCCTGCCGGTTGTGTTTAATCCGGTGTTTGTAATTCCGTTTTTACTGACTCCCTTAGTCTGTCTGTTCACCTCGTCGCTGGCGATGGGAATGGGATGGGTTCCGGTGTGCGTGCAGGGCGTGGAATGGACGACGCCAGCGTTGATCAGCGGCTATCTGGCAACCCGATCGTGGACAGGAGCGCTGCTTCAGATTGTGAACATTGCGCTGGGCGTAGGAATTTACGCGCCGTTTGTGCTGCTTTACGATAAGATGCTGATCCGCCAGTCGCAGCAGCAGATGAGCGAGCTGATCGAAACGCTGGACGCCCAAATGGAGCAGGGCAAATCGGCGAATTTGATCGGAATGCATGGCGCCGTTGGCAATTTCGCAAAGCTGCTGGCGGCGGAGATTAACAACGATTTGCAGCAGAACCATATTGAAATGGGCTATCAGCCGCAGTTTGACGCGGAAAACCACTGCTTCGGCGTGGAAGCGCTGCTGCGGTACACTCATCCCCGCTATGGCAAGGTTCCCCCGCCGCTGATCATTGATCTGGTAAAGGAAACCGATCAGCTGCAGGCGCTGGAGATGGCGGTGTTCACGCAGGTGCTGCAGGCGGATTTCAGCGGGATCGACGCGGTGATTTCGATGAACGTCACCGTCGATACCTTGAAATCGGAGGTGTTCGCGGATTTTCTCCGGCAACATCCGGTGCCGAAAGGCCGGTATTGCATTGAGGTGACGGAGCAGAACACGCTGCTTCTGGACGAGGCGATGCGCCAGCGGCTGAAGGAGTTTAAAGATCTGGGCTATTCGCTGGCAGTCGATGATTTCTCAATGGGCAGTACGTCGCTGAAGTATTTGCAGAGCAGTCAGTTTGAGCTTGTCAAGCTGGATGGCAGCCTGGTGAAAAATGCCCGGGTGAACGCGAGCGGACGGCAGATCATCCAGTCAATTCTGTATCTGGCCCAGTCGATGAACTTCACGGTCATCGCGGAATATGTCGAAACTGCAGAACTGCGCGACTTGCTGAAAGAATTGGGCTGTACGCATTATCAGGGGTATTTATACAGTCCGGCGGTGCCGCTGAAACAGCTGCGGACGGTAATCCGGGAGATCGAAGCGCAGCGGTAAACTGAAAAACGCAAAGTTTGGGACAAGGCATGATTCTATCAAGCCTTGTCTTTTTTTGTTCAGCGGGACGAAATTTGGTGACAGGAACGCAAAATTGCCTCAAATTTCAAGCGGAACATGGAATAATTACGAATAAACTTGTTATATCATGTATTCATAATTGACATTTTTATATGACATGTTAGTATAAAGGTATAACAAGATGCGCAGCTTGCTTGACGAAAGAAGAGGTGATCCGTTTGAAAATGCTCGACGCTCATTCTCATCTGGGGACAACCAGCTCTGGCGATCCTCATGACGTTCATCAGCTCGTAAAGGACATGCTCAGCCATGGCATCACGCAAACCGGTATCAGCAGTCTGTCCGGTACCGATAATCGCCGCCAGAACGACCTTGTCTATGAAGCCATGCAGTTGTATCCAGAACAGATTCGGGGTTATGCGTTCATCAATCCCAAGGCGCCCGATGTCCATCAGGAAATTGATCTGGATCTGGGGCAGCGGCACATGGTCGGCGTGAAATTTCATCCCTGGAAACATGGGTATTATTCTGATAATACGCCGCAGCTGCAGGAGGTCCTCGCGCATATTTTTGAATATCCGGTTCAGGTCCAGGTTCATGTCGGAACCAGTCCGCTGTGCACCCCGTTTGCCTGGATCCGCTACGCGAAGATGTTTCCTGATCATCCGTTTGTTTTCACACACATGGGAAGCCGGGAGTTTGGTTATACCGTCGTTGAGGCGGTGCGCGATGTTCCCAATATTTACCTTGAAACATCCGTGCAATACCAGCGCGACGTGCTGCTTAAAGCTGCCCGCGAAATTGGATCCCGGCGGATCTTGTTCGGCGTTGACTGGCCATATAAGCCGATCGAAACCGAAGTCCGCAAAATCCAGCTGCTAGGTTTTTCGCAAACTGAACTGGAAGACGTTTATTACCGCAACATTGAAGAATTATGGCAGAAAGCGGAGGGATAAAGATGGAGATTACCGTGATTCGGATTGACGATCGGTTAATTCATGGACAAATCATTACAAAATGGATTGCGGAAGCGAGGGCGGAACAAATTCTGGTTGTAGACGAGAAGAGCGCCGCGGATCCAATGCTCCGGATGATTCTGGCGCTGGCGGTCCCGTCGGGGATTCATTTGGAAGTCCTGGCGCAGGAGGCTGCCCTGAAGCTGATCAATGAGGACACCTCCGCTCGGCGGACGCTGATGATTGTCCGCACGCCGCAGGCGATGCTGGACATGGTCCGGGCAGGATTGGATGTGAAAGCCCGGGAGATCATCTTGGGAAATATGAGCTTTGACGAGAAAAAAGCCGGAATCCGGCATGTTCTTGACTATCTGTATGTCAACGATCAGGATGTCGAAACGCTGAAAGCGCTGGCGGCGTCCTGCGCTAAAATGACCATTAAAGCCGTTCCAGAGGAACGGGGAAAAGAGCTTAAGATTCTGCAACAAAAATAAACAAACCGGAAAGGAGAACTTATGTTACTGAAAGCATTTTTAGTCTCGCTCGTCGTCTGGCTGGGATTTTTGGATAAAGCCTTTCTGTCGACTTTCATTTACCGGCCAATTTGTCTGGGGCCGATCGTCGGTCTGATTTTCAATAATCTGCCGATGGGATTGGAGGTCGGCGTCACGATTGAACTGATGTTTCTGGCAGTCGTCTATGTCGGGACCGCAGTTCCGCCGGATGAGGTGATCAGTGCGGGAATCGCTACGGCTCTGGCCTGTCTGTCCGGCAGCGCCGCGCTGGGAATTACGACGGCGATCCCGATTTCATTGTTAGGTCTGATCGGCCGTCAATTCCGGAACGCAACACTGCAGGAATTCACGACCCGTCAGGTAGAAAAAGCCGCAAAGAAAGCGGATGTCCGGGGGATTAAGATCTGGACGTCGCTGATGCCGGCGATCGTCAATTATATCTTATTCGGACTGCCGACGTTCATCGCCGTTTACTTCGGAGCGGAAGTCGTTCAGAATTTCCTGAACGTCATCCCGGCCTGGCTGACCAGCGGCGTGCGCGCCGGCGGCGGCATGTTGGGCGCCGTGGGCGTTGCGTTGTTGTTGGGGACGATTAAAAACAAGAGTTCCTGGCCTTATTTTGTTCTGGGCTTTATCATCGCGGCGTATCTGGGAATCAATATGATCGGGATGGCGGCGATTGCGCTAGTCTGCGTCGCCCTGAATTACTATGTGGAAAAAGAAGACGCGCCGCAGACCGTTTTGTCCTCCTCAGCGCAGGAAGGAGCGCCGAATCATCTGAGCAAAAAGACGCTGTGGAAAACCTACATGTATTCTCTGGCGATTGAAAGCGGCTGTTCCAATACAAAACAGGAAGCGCCGGGGATTGTCCAGGGCCTGATTCCGGTTATTGAAGAGGTCTATACCGATCCGAAGGACAAGGCGGAAGCCTATCAGCGGCATACGCAGCTGTTTCTGACGGAGGGCCGGATGGCGTCTTTCTGCATCGGGATTTCCGCCGCGATGGAAGAGCGGAATGCCCGCAGCCATGATATCGATCCGGAATCGATCAATCAGATTAAAGTGGCGCTGATGGGGCCGTTAGCCGGCATTGGCGATTCCCTCATCCATGGCACATTGCGGCCGATCATGGCCGGATTGGGCTGTTCGATGATCATGGCCAGTCATTACACCAGCGCCGCGGGAGCGGTTGTGTTTGTCCTGGTGATGACGCTTGTTCAGCTGTTAGTTCGCTATTTCGGTATTTTCAAAGGCTATCTGGGCGGCTTGAATTTAGTCGCGCGGCTGCAGATGGGCGGCATCCTGGATAAAATTACAAAATATGCCGGAATCGCCGCGTCGTTAATTTGCGGCGGTTTTATCTCCTCGCTGGTTTCGATCAATCTGGCGATTCAGTTTGCGGCGGGCGACGACGTGATCCAGCTTCAGGAAGTGCTCGACGGGTTAATGCCGAACTTGCTTCCGCTGCTTCTGACGCTGTTGATGGTCTGGTTAATGGGACGGAAGAAAGTGAACATGATCGTTTTGATGATCGCAGTCTTCCTGCTGGGAATTGCCGGGGTGGCTCTTGGCATTCTGGCTTAAGGAGGGGCGATTATGATTTTTGATTTTCATGCCCATTTGCGCAGAAATGCGCAGTCCCATCAATACGAGATTGAAGAACAACTGGAGGATATGCGGGCGAATCATATCGCTTACCGTGTTCTTTCCACTTTCGAAGGGGCGTCCATGGCGTCGGCCAACAATGCGGTGATCGCCCTGCATCAGCAATATCCGCAGATCATTCCCTGCGCCGTCATCAATCCGAAACAGGACGAAGCCGTTGCGGAAACCCGCCGGGTTTTGAGCAATCATCAGGTGAGGCTGATCGAAATGGATTCTCTGGAGTGCGGGTTCCTGCCGGAAAAGCTGGAATCCACGATCAATGCGATCCTGGACGTTTGCGCGCAGCATCAGGCGGTGGTCAAAATTTTTACCGGTTCCACACACCGCGGAGCGCCCGATCAGTGGCTGAAGTATTTCCGGCGCTTTCCGCAGCTGACATTTGTTCTGCTGCACATGGGGGCAGGCGATTTCCAATACGGAACGGTTGATCTGTGCCAAGAAGTTCCCAATCTGATGCTGGAGACATCGGTTGCCTGCGAAGCCCCGGCCCTGCAGAAAGCCTTGCGCGTGCTGGCGCCTGAGCGATTTCTGTTCGGCAGCGACTTCCCGGAGTATTTTACAGAACTGGAGGTCATGAAATTGAATTATTATGGATTAACGAAGACGCAGCTGCAAAACATCTATGCGGAAAATGCCCGCCGGCTGCTTCCGGATTTGTTTGAGGATGCGAAAGCGGTGAATGTATGCGGCTGATGGAAAAGGAAGCGATGCGGAACGCGCTGCCGGAAGCAGCCCGGCCGTTGTTTGACGATATCGTAGTCCCGCGGATACTGGGCGCTTCGGCGCATATCGACCGGATCAGTCAGATCGTCGGGGAGATCGGCCGGCAGGATTCCTCGCCGGCCGGCCTGATCCTGATCAACCAGCTGCTTGATTATTGCTGCGCGACCCGGGGCCAGTCCAGCTATGCGATCATCAACGCCGTCAGCGAGCTGAGCGCCCGGATCCAGACTCAGCTTCAGGCGGACTTTGAGGTCGGCCGCGCAGTGCAGGCGGCTGTGGAACAATTTCAGTCCGCCGGCCGCGCGCATCGTCAGGCAATTATTGCCACGGCTTCCGCAGTATTGAAAAACTGCCGGAAAATTCTGCTTTATGATTATTCCAGCACGGTGGATGCGGTGGTTCAGCAGCTGGCTTCCGATACGGAGATTGTCATCGCGGAGAGCCGGACGATCAGCGGCGGTCTTCCGTTTGTCAAAACCTGTGTTCAGACGCATCAGTCTGTTTCATTCATTCCGGATGCGGCGCTTTGCCAGGGGCTGAAGGGGTGCGACGCCGTGTTGATCGGCGCGGAAACCTTTTATCCCGACGGCACGGCCTTGAATACGGCGGGTTCGGAGATGGCTGCGCTGCTGGCGCATTGGCAGCATGTTCCATATTATGTGCTGACAACGGCTCAAAAGGCGGATATGAGGGCGCTGCAGGGCGGCGGCAAGGTGATCGAACCGAAAGATTTGCGCTTCAAAATGGCCGAAGGAATGGCGGAGGCGGACGCTGAACGTCTTGATTTCCATGTTCAGGGGTGCGTTCCGATTGCGCCGGAGTTCATCACTGCCTATATCACGGAACTGGGCGTGCTGCCGCCAGCGGCCTTGTTCAGCGCTTTATGGGCCTGGAAGCCGGAATATTTCAGAAGGAGGGAAGAAACGGAATGATGTCTGAACGATCGCGCATCCTGGCGATGCTGCAGCCGGAGGCCATGCCGGGAAGTTATTTGAATCAGGGCCGGCGTTTTCCGGAGATTGCTGCCAATTTGATGGCGGAAGCCCGGCAGCTGGCGGAGATTGGCTATGATGGTTTTATTTTGCAGAATATGCATGACGGTCCGCTGCGTCAACAGGCTCAGCCTCAGACGCTGACCTTTATGACGGCGCTGGCGGTAACCCTGCGGAAGACATTTCCCGATAAGCTTCTGGGAATTCTGGTAAACTGGGACGGCGTCGCTTCATTAGCGGTCGCGGAAGCGGCGCAGGCAGATTTTATCCGGGTCGAATATTTATATACCGGTCTCAGCGTCAGCTTATGCGGTCTGGTTGAAGGGCAATGTGCCGAGATTCTGGAATTGAAAAAAAAGCTGGGCAGCACGATGCCTGTGTATGCGGATGCGCAGGAAGTCAGCGGGCATTTTCTGGGAGCGCCGGATAAGATTGAAGAAGCGGTGCGGATCGTGCAGCGGGCCTATGCCGACGGCCTGTTTCTGAGCGGAAAGGATCAGCAGGAAAGTCTGGCGTTGCTTGAAAAGCTTCGTCCGAAGCTTCCGCAGACTCCGGTTATTCTCGGCGGCCGGGCAACCGGCGATAATATTTATGAATTGATGAAAGTTTATGACGGCGTGTCGGTCGCAACCTGGATAAAAGACGGCGATATGCGCAATCCTGTCAATCTGGACAAAGCGCGGTTCTTTTATAATGAAGCCCGCCGCGGCTGGCTGGCAAGGAAAAACCATGGGTAATGTTCTCTTGTGTACCCACAGCACCCTCGCTGAAGGGTTTGAGCGTGCGGTGATGATGATCGTCCGCGCCGCGCCGTCGCTGGAAATTCTCTGCTTTGAAGATGGCTGCAGTATTGAAACGCTGATGGAACAGATGCGGAAAAAAACAGAGCGGTTTCGTCAGGCGAACGAGACTTACTGCATCGTCACCGATCTGTTCGGCGCCTCTCCCTTTAACGCCGCGATGCAGGTCTGCGCGAAAGAGGCAGGTTTCGTTGTAACCGGCGTGAATCTGGCTCTGCTTCTGGAGCTGTTGACGCTGCCCGCATCCAAGATGACGCAGGAACGATTGAAAACGCTGATCGAGCAGGCGCAGGATCAAATTCGTTGTTATGATCCGGCAGCTCTGATGAAATCATCCGATTCAGTATAACGGAAATCAACCCCATCGACGGCTTGACGTGTTTAAGCCGCTGATGGGGTTTTTGTTTTGACCTCAGGTCTTTATAAAACGAAAAAGCTCCAACAGGAATACTGGAGCTTGAAGATTCGTCGCAAGCCCGTTTCTCAAGGGCGATCACGCCGGTTTCTCCGCGCGCTGCTTTCTCAACGATCTCGCTAACGTGTGTTATTTAAATGGACGACATATTTGTAATCGAGCGCCCGATAGCTGTTTTGCGAAAACTCAATCGGTTTGTTGTCCGCAGTGTAGGTAATCCGCTCCCGATACATAATCGGTTCATCTTCGCTGATGAATAGTTCCTGTTTCAGCTGGCGCGAGGCGATGCGGGCTTCTATGATTTCATCCGCGCAGCCGATCTGAATTCCCAGGGTTTCATATAACTCATAAAGCGAGGTATTTTCATCCAGATCTTCCGGTTTGATCAGGCAGCCGATCTGCGGGTGAATATACGTGTCATGAACGCCGATAATCCGGCCGTTCTTTAAACGCAGCCGTTTTAAAAAGTAAACCTCCCCGCCTAACGGAAGCTGAAGATATTCGCTGACCAGCGGATTGGCAGGCTCGGTTTTAAACTGCAGAATGATCGACGAGGGCCGGCCGCCGGATTTCTTAAGCGAAGTTGAAAAACCAACGACCTCGCCAAGGTTGCTGTAGGTTCTTAACGGCATCACTTTTGCCAGTTTTCCCCGTTTGCGGCTGATATAGCCGGCGTCTTCCAGATCTTTCAGCGATCGGCGGATAGTGATCCGGCTGACATTGAATTCTTTTTGAAAATCGAGTTCCGAAGGCAGACTTGAATTCTCAGGATATTGCCCTGTTTCTATCCGACTTAGGATAATCTCATAAATTTTCATGTATAAAGGCGCTTTTTTTTCCGACGCATTCCCATTGATTTCCGAGGTCATTCTATAAGATTCCTTCCGCATGGTAGATCAATTTTATTGGCCTCATTATACCATGGATAAAGTGGGTTTTCAATGTAGCCCGGCCGTTCTGACGCTGCGGAAAGTTACGGTGTCCGCGGGTTTTATGCGGCAAATTTTAAAATAAGCTTGAACGATGAACGAAAACAAAGTCTGACGGACTGCCTTGTTTTCTCAATCCGGTATACTTTTAAGCGTAAACAGAAAAATCCCGACCCGGCGAAGCGGCGCCGGAACGGGATTCAGGAAAGGCGGAACGTCTGAACTGAGGAACATCAGTTCCAACAGAAATGATTGGTATGAAGAAGGGAAAGGCGGACTCGTTTATTTCGTGTAATAGCTGGTGTCGCCTTCATAGGAAGCCCGCAGGATGTCGATCATATCATTGACCATCGGCACGCGCGGATTGGCTGGGGAGCACTGGTCCTCGTAAGCCAGATAAGCGATCTTTTCCTTCGCGGCGTCCCAGGCCTTCGCATCCAGCCCCTGTTCCTTGAAGCTCATCTTGATGCCGCAGTCCGCGCCCAGATCCGCGCAGGCTTTGGCGTAAGCGACGACGCCTTCTTCAACCGTGTTGAACTTCAAGCCGATCAAGCGGGCCAGTTCCGCGTATTTCTCATCGGCTTTGTAATAGTTGTATTTCGGCCAGACGCCCGGCTTTTCCGGCTTGGTTCCGTTATAGCGGATGACGTATGGCAGTAAGATCGCGTTGGCGCGGCCGTGCGGCACGTGGAATTCAGCGCCGATCTTGTGCGCCAGAGAATGGTTCATGCCTAAGAATGCGTTGGCGAAGGCCATGCCCGCTAAGGTTGCGGCGTTATGCATCTTTTCGCGCGCTTCCGGGTCATTCTTGCCGTTGGCAACCGCCCGCGGCAGATATTCGAAGACCATCTTGATCGCCTGCAGCGCCAGACCATCGGTGAAGTCGGAGGCCAGCGTGGAAACATAGGCTTCTGTGGCATGCGTCAGCACGTCCATGCCGGTGTCGGCGGTAATCGAAGCCGGCAGACTCATCGTCAGCGCCGGGTCGACGATCGCGACAGTCGGCGTCAGGGAGTAGTCGGTCAGCGGGTATTTCTTGTTTTCCTCTTTATCGGTAATGACGGCGAACGGCGTTACTTCTGAACCGGTGCCGGAAGTCGTCGGGATGCAGACCAGCTTGGACTTTTTGCCCAGTTCCGGATAGCGGAAGGCCCGCTTGCGGATGTCCATGAACTTCTGCTTCAGATCGTCAAAGTTGACGTCCGGCTGTTCGTAGAATAACCACATGCCCTTCGCCGCGTCCATCGAGGAACCGCCGCCGATCGCGATGATCGTATCTGGCCGGAACGCCTGCATCAGGCTCAGGCCCTTCTTGACGGTCTGGATGGACGGATCCGGTTCGACGTCGCAGAACAGCTGAACCTGAACCTTGTTGCGGCGCTGTTCCAGCTGATCGGTAACGCGGGTGACATAGCCCAGATCGACCATCGAGCGGTCGGTAACGATGAAGACCCGCTCCACGTCCCGCATGCTGTGGAGATATTCGATGGAATCTCTTTCAAAATAGATCTTGGACGGCACTTTAAACCACTGCATATTGTTTCTCCTCTTTCCGATCTTCTTGATGTTCAGCAGGTTGACGGCGCTGACGTTATCCGATACGGAGTTGTGGCCGTAAGAGCCGCAGCCCAGGGTCAGGGATGGGATAAAGGAGTTGTAGACGTTGCCGATGCCGCCGAAGGTGCTCGGTGAATTCCAGATGATCCGGCAGGCTTTGATCCGTTCGCCGAAGCGCTTCGCCAAATCCGCGTTGGCAGTGTGGATGGCGGCGCTGTGACCGATGCCGTTGAACATGACCATCGCTTCCGCCTTATCGAACCCATCTTCGACCGCTTCCGCTTTCAGCATGGCCAGCACCGGCGATAATTTCTCGCGGGTCAGCGGTTCGTTCGGTCCGACTTCCTTGCATTCGACGATGATGATGCTGGTGCGCGGATTGACGGTGAAGCCGGCCCGCTCGGCGATCCAGGCGGCGGACTTGCCAACAATATCCGGATTCAGCTTGGCTGCGCCGACATTTTTGGTGAAGGCCTTGACGCCGAACATGTACTGCTCGAGCATTTCTTTTTCTTTCTTATTTGCATAGTGGACATTGTAATTTTTGAACTGATCCTTGACGTCGTCATAGATTTCCTTGTCGACGATGACGGCTTGTTCCGATGCGCAGATCATGCCGTTGTCAAACGCTTTGGACAGCGCGATGTCGTTGACGGCCTGCTTGATATCGGCGGTCGTTTCAATGTAAGCCGGAACGTTGCCCGCGCCGACGCCCAGGGCCGGCTTGCCGCAGCTGTACGCCGCCTTGACCATCGCGTTGCCGCCGGTAGCCAGGATCGTTGCGACGCCCGGATGATTCATCAGCGCCGAGGTTGCTTCCATGCTCGGATGTTCGATCCACTGAATGCAGTTTTTCGGCGCGCCTGCTTTGACCGCCGCTTCATAGACGACCTTGGCGGCCGCAACGGAGCACTGCTGGGCATTCGGATGGAAACCGAAGATGATCGGGTTTCTCGTCTTCAGACAGATCAAACTCTTGAAAATTGCGGTGGACGTCGGATTGGTGACCGGGGTGACGCCGGCGACGACGCCGACTGGTTCGGCGACATAGGTTAATCCCTGAACCTCGTCTTCCTTGATGACGCCGACCGATTTCAGATGCCGCATATGGTTGACAACATATTCGCAGGCGAACAGATTCTTGGTGGCCTTGTCTTCAAAGACGCCGCGCTTGGTTTCCTCAATCGCCAGTTTGGCTAATTCGCCGTGTTTATCCAGGGCTGCGACCGAACATTTGGCGACGATGTAGTCGACCTGGTCCTGATCCAGCTTTAAAAAGTCATCCAGGGCTTTCAAGCCGTTTTCAACTAATTGATTGACTTCCGCCTGAGCCGGGCTAAGTGTTTCTTCCATCAGAATATCCTCCTTGTTGTGAATTGTTTCACTTGTCTTTACGGGTGTGATTATAGCATGTCGAAATGGACGTTGCAATAGGCTTATGACAACTTTTTCACAAGTAAACGGTTACATTGGAAAAATGTTTTTCCGGTACCGCTTACATCAAAATTCTTCAAAAATCGACAGAATTCCGACGGCCTGCCCAGCTGAAAAAGCCGCCGCCGCATATCGTAGCAGTGGAGGTGACAGCGATGCAATATGGTACTTTAATCGTAGAAGTAACCGTCGCTCAGCAAGCACTGCCGATCGAAGGCGCGGCGATCTTGGTGACTAACGAAGATCAGACCATCAACCTGCGGTTAAGCAGCGGAGCGAACGGGAAGAGTCCGGTAATTCGAATCGAAGCGCCCGACCGCGAGTTGAGCTTGAATCCCGACAACCAGACAACCCCGTACGCGCAGGTGCATGTAACGGTGTCCAAGGCCGGATTTGCGGACCGGACATTCCGCAACGTTCAGATTTTTGCGCAGGAGGAAGCGCTGCTGCAGGTGGACCTGCTCAATGCCGACGAGGAACTGGCCCCGCAGTTTGAGGAATTCATCGAGATTCCCGAACATGCCCTGACCCGTTCCATGGCCCGTTCCTGCGGCTGCTCGCGCGGGGGCTGCTGCGGCTTTAACGAGAGTGTTGCCGCGGGCGATGCCGAGGAATCAATCGCGCCGTACATTCTGGATTATCCGATTATCCCGAAATATGTAACCGTGCATCTGGGCCGGCCGACATCCAATGCCCAGAATGTGACGGTAACCTTCAAGGACTACATTAAGAATGTAGCGTCCAGCGAAATTTATCCGACCTGGCCGGAACAGAGTCTGCGCGCGAATATCTACTGTCAGATTTCACTGTGCTTGAACCGTGTGTATACCGAATGGTACCGCAGCCGCGGTTATTCGTTCGATATCACCAACAGCACGGCGTTCGATCAGTATTTCGTGTATGGCCGGGATATTTTTACCAGCATCAGCAAGATCGTCGACGATATTTTCAACGAATATATCCGCAAGGTAAACACGGTCAATCCGTATTATGCGGAATATTGCGACGGCCGGCAGGTATGGTGCAAAGGCTTAAAGCAATGGGGCACCGTCGATCAGGCGAACAAGGGGCTCAACGCTTTCGAAATCCTGCAATATTATTATGGCGACGATATTGAATTGATTGACACAAGCCGGATCGAAGGGGTTACCGGATCGTTCCCGGGCTTGAATCTGCAGCGCGGCGTGCGCAGCGACAGCGTGGCGATCATCCAGAATCAGCTGAACCGGATTGCCGTGAACTATCCGAACATTCCGCCGACCTATCCGATCGACGGCATTTTCGGGGAAGGTACGGAAAATGCGGTCAGGGCGTTTCAGCGTCAGTTCTCGCTGACGGCGGACGGCATTGTCGGCAAAGCGACGTGGTATAAAATTTCCTATATCTATGTAGCGGTGAAAAAGCTGGCCGAACTGAGTTCTGAAGGTGTTGAGGACCGGCTGCCGGGCGTCTATCCGGGAAGAGCGCTGCGTCAGGGCGACCGCAATGTCTATGTGCAGGAAATTCAGTTTTACCTGCAGAAGATCGCGCTGTTTACCTCGCGCGTGCCGACGGTGAAGATCGACAGCAGCTTCGGCGCTTCGACCCGCAATGCTGTCGTGGCATTTCAGCGGCTGGCAGGCTTAACGCCGGACGGCATCGTGGGCCGGCAGACCTGGGATACCCTGGTGCGGGCGTATCGGGAAACGCAGTCGATCGTCCCGCCGCTCTCACAGAAGATTCCGGCCTATCCGGGAACGTCGCTGCGCTTAGGCAGCCGCGGTGAGAATGTCAGCATCATGCAGATGGCGCTGAATGTAATCAATCAGGGCTGGGGCAATTCCAATCAGCTGGTCGTCGACGGGATCTTTGGTGCGGCGACGGAAGCGGCGGTGCGGGCGTTCCAGACCCGCGTGGGCTTAACGGCCGACGGGATCATCGGACGAAATACCTGGGGTGCGATTTCCGAACAGTACAGCATTGCGACCAACAACGCGGTGGCTTTGTCGGAACAGAATTTCGAGTTGTACCGGTTCTTATATGAGAACTATACAAGCTTGATGTATTCCGTGGATAACGATCAGTCGAATTTATAACGAGAATCTTCACGTAACGAGAATCTTCACGGCAGGAATTGAATTAAGCCATGAAAAAGGTTCGCCTGTAAGCGCGGACCTTTTTCTGTCTGGATTGCGTGAGGAACAATCGCATTCGCGATGCGTCAGACTGCGGCGGAGGATGCTGCAGGAGGCTTAAGTGCGGGCGGCCTGTAAAAATAAAAAGATGCCGCAAGTCGGGCATCCAGAATAAAGCTTCATGAATTTCCAAGTCAATAACGAACGGTAAACCGTTTTTCTTTTAATTGAGTAGGGATCGGCTTGCAACTGAGGTTTTCGACCTGGATAAACCGGTCGCCCCTGCGGATCCGGCTCAGCAGTTGATGCAAAGCTGCGGTTTCGCCCTGCAGCTCCATTTCCACCATCCCGTTTTCCATGTTGCGGATCCAGCCTGTAATTTGCAGCGAATTGGCCAGCGACTGGACAAACCATCGAAAGCCCACGCCCTGGACCTGTCCCTGAACTACGGCATATATTCTTTCCATGATGTCTCCGCCCTTTCTGCTTTTATGAATATGGTTCACCCTTGTTTAATCTCATTGTACTGCGAAGAAGGAAGGCCTGTCCAGCGAAGAACGTGCTGAAAATATGAATTTTCAAGATGATAAGTTTCTGTTTTCCGGTTACAATAAGATTGAGGTCAAAAATCCGATCTGCTGGAAGATGGATGCGCAAAACAGACTTTAAAAATCTGATCAGCCTGATCAAAGAGCTCCTGGCCGCAAACAGAAAATGAATTGGGCTACACTTGTGTTTAAATGTCTAATTCTGGAAGATGAATGCTTGACAGTTCTTCAACTGAATGATATATTACGCTTGCCATTGGATCAATGGGGAGTAGCTGCGCAGCGATGCGTGCTGTATTCGTCATCACGATCTGTTCTTACAGATCCGGATGCAGCAATCAGAAATGATGGGCAAGACCGTTATCTTCAGGTTTTGAAGGTAGGCTTGCCTTTTTTTGTGAAGGCAGCGAAGGAGGAAGATGTAGATGAAAACCAGTCAAACCGCGCAGGAAGTGATCGAGGAATTAGGCAGCGATCTGAGTGCCGGGCTTACCGAGCAACAAGTAAAGGAACGGACAGAACGATATGGGTATAACGAACTGCAGGAAGTCAAGAAGGATTCTTTGCTGAAACGTTTCTTATTGCAGTTTACCGATCCGCTGATCATCGTTTTGATCTTGGCGGCACTGATTTCCATTATTGTGGATCCGGGCGAGTGGATCGACAGCTTGATCATTGTGATCGTTGTGCTGTTCAACGCAATACTGGGCGTCGTGCAGGAAAATAACGCGGAGAAATCGCTGGAAGCGCTGAAGAAGATGAGCGCGCCGCAGGCGAAGGTTATCCGCGGGGGACAGAAAAGAGTGATTCCGTCCCGGGAGCTGACCGTCGGGGACGTTGTGCTGCTGGAAGCGGGCGATTTTATTCCCAGCGACGGCCGGATTGTGGAATCCTTTAATTTACAGATCGACGAATCAGCGCTGACCGGCGAATCGGTGCCGGTCAATAAGACCAGCGAAGCGCTGGGGCAGGACGATGTTCCGCTAGGCGACCGCAAGAACATGGCGTTCTCCAGCACGGTGGTTACCTATGGCCGGGGCACGATGGTCGTCACGGCGATCGGCATGGAAAACGAAGTCGGCAAGATCGCCGGCATGTTGATGAACAGCGGCAAGGAAACCACACCGCTGCAGAACAAGCTGGCGCAGATTTCCAAAACGATCGGCATGCTTTGCTTAGTGATCTGCGCCGTCGTCTTTGGTATGGAAATGTTCAGCGGTATGGGCGTGCTGGAAGCATTTAAGACCGCAGTAGCGCTGGCCGTGGCGGCGATTCCGGAGGGACTGGCCACTGTCGTGACGATCGTTTTGGCGCTGGGCGTCAACAAGATGGTCAAATGCAACGCGATTGTCCGGAAACTGCCGGCGGTCGAAACGCTGGGTTCGGCGAGCATCGTCTGTTCGGATAAAACCGGTACGCTGACGCAGAACAAAATGACGGTCGTGAAGACTTATCTGCCGGAAGCGGGCATTCAGGATTTTAAAGCGGAAACTGCCGGAGATGACGTAAAAGAATTAATGCGCTGGTTCACGCTGTGCTCGGATGGCGAAGTGATTCCGGAAGCGGGGAAACTGAAAATGATCGGCGACCCGACGGAAACCGCGCTGGTGGAAGCCAGCTATAAAATGGGCGAAACCAAGCCGGAACTGGCGAAGACGTATGTCCGCAGCGAGGAACTGGCCTTTGATTCTTCCCGGAAGATGATGACCGTGTTCTATCAGACGGACGAGGGGATTCTGGCGATTACCAAAGGCGGACCGGATATCGTGTTAGGCCGGTGTGAGAATTTCGCGGGCAAAGCGGCGGCGGAGGAAGCCAACGAGACGATGGCGAAAGATGCGCTGCGGGTGCTGGCGGTCGCGGTGCGGCGTTGGGATGCGATTCCGGAAAATCTGGACAGTGAAAATGTTGAGAATCATCTGACGTTTGTCGGCTTGTGCGGCATGATCGACCCGCCGCGCGACGAAGTCCGCGATGCGATTGCGCAGGCGAAGCATGGCGGCATCCGGACGATCATGATCACCGGCGACCATGTTGTCACGGCGACAGCGATCGCGAAGAATTTAGGAATTCTCGAACCCGGCCAGAAGGCCATTTCCGGCCCTGAGCTGAGCGCGATGAGCGATGAAGAACTAAAAGTTCAGATCGAACAGATTTCCGTGTATGCCCGGGTAGCCCCGGAGCATAAGGTGCGGATTGTCAAGGCATGGCAGGACAAAGGGCATGTCGTTGCGATGACGGGCGATGGCGTCAACGATTCGCCGGCGTTAAAAGCGGCGGATATCGGCTGTGCGATGGGCATTACCGGTACGGATGTCGCCAAGGGTGCGGCGGACATGGTGCTGACTGACGACAATTTTGCGACGATCATTCATGCCGTGCGTCAGGGCCGCGGAATTTACGATAACATCCGCAAGGACGTTCAATTCCTGTTGTCGAGCAACATCGGCGAAGTGCTGACAATCTTCGGCGCTTCCTGTATATCTCTGATTCCGGGATGGAATCTGGGTGTTCCGCTGATACCGGTGCATCTGTTATGGATCAACTTGATCACCGATTCCCTGCCGGCCTTTGCGATCGGGATGGAAGAACCGGAACCGGATATTATGAACCGCAAGCCGCGCAGCAAGGATGAAAGCTTCTTCGCACACGGCCTGGGCTGGACGATTGCCTGGCAGGGCGTGATGATCGGTACCTTGACCTTGATTTCCTATATTTTAGGCAACCGGGACGCACATGAGATCGGCATGACGATGGCGTTTGTGACGCTGGCGTTGTCGCAGCTATTCCATTCGTTTAATGTTAAGAGCGAACACAGTATCTTCTCCAAGCAGATCTTCTCCAATAAGTATTTGTGGGGCGCCTTTGCGGTCGGCGTCGGTTTGCAGCTGTTAGTCATGTATGTGCCGTTCCTGGCGAGCGCCTTCTCAATGGCGGCGTTAGATCCAAGTCATTTGATGATCGCGGTCGGACTGGCATTTGTGCCGGTGATCGTCGTCGAGATCACAAAGCTGGCGCACCGGATGTCCCAACGTTAATCGGGACTCAGCTTGCAAGGGTGTTTCAGCAAATATCAGAAATAAAAAAAGAGATCAGAGAAAAGCGGACCGATGAGGAGGCTTCTTCTCTGATTTTTTCATTATTCAGTTTTTCTCAGTATTGCTTTCCCGCGCTTAAACTCAATATCCGGTTATTTACATTTTGTTTCATGAAAATATGTAATTGATATGAAAGAATACTGAAAAACTCGTTGTGAGCATACACCAGTAGTGCTAGAATGGGGATATTAGAAAAGAGGATGACAACGATGACACGAGTTTACAATTTCAGCGCTGGACCCAGCCAGCTGCCAACCGAGGTCTTACAGAAATGTGCTGCCGAACTGATGGAGTACGGAATTTCCGGGCAATCCGTCATGGAGATGAGTCATCGCTCCTCCTCTTTCCTTGAAATCATTGAAACGACGGAGCGGCGGCTGCGTTCGCTGCTGCGGATTCCAAAGTCTTATCAAGTGCTGTTTCTGCAGGGCGGGGCGTCGCTGCAGTTTACGATGGTACCGATGAACCTGTTGAAACCAGGCGGAAAAGTGGGCGTGATCCATACCGGAGCCTGGACGAAAAAAGCGATTGCGGAGTGCCGCAAGATCGGCGGCTGCGAGATCTTAGCCAGCAGCGAGGCGGAACACTTCACGGCAATTCCGAAGGGCGTGAAAATTCCGCAGGATCTGGACTATGTGCATATCTGTGAGAACAATACGATCTACGGGACAAAATATAAGGAACTGCCGGAATGCGGGAACGTGCCGCTGGTCGCGGATTGTTCCAGCTGCATTTTAAGCGAACCGATGGAAATTTCCCGCTATGGCCTGATTTTCGCGGGGGCGCAGAAAAATATGGGGATCGCAGGTCTGACGGTTGTGATCGTGCGGGAAGATCTGATTCAGGAGCGTCCGGAGATTCCGTCGATGCTGAGCTATGCCGTGCAGGCGAAAAACAAGTCGATGTTCAATACACCGCCGACCTTTGCGATTTATCTGCTGGGACTGGTGCTGGAATGGATCGAAACCCGGTTTCATGATTTAGCGGCGTTGAAGGCGGTCAATCAACAGAAGGCGGTGCTGCTTTATGATCAGATCGACCAATCCCGGCTGTTTACCAATCCGGTCCGTCCGGAAGATCGTTCGATCATGAACGTGCCGTTTGTCACCGGCGACGCTGCGTTGGACGCGAAGTTCATCGCCGCGGCGCAGGCGGAAGGGCTGGTCAACCTGAAAGGCCATCGCTCGGTCGGCGGCATGCGCGCTTCAATCTACAACGCGATGCCGTTGGAAGGGGTGCAAAAGCTGGTCGATCTGATGCGGCGCTTTGAGGAGGAGAACCGAGGATGTTAACAATCCGATGTCTGAATAAAATTGCCGAGGCGGGATTGGCGCAGTTTCCGCAAGCCTCCTATCAGTTTACAGAACAAGCCGGTGCGGAAGACGCGATTTTAGTGCGCAGCGCGGATTTAAAAGAAATGGATTTCGGAGCCGGTCTGAAAGCGATCGCCCGGGCTGGAGCGGGAACGAACAACATTCCGACTGCGCGGTGCAGCGAAGCGGGAATCGTCGTGTTCAATACGCCGGGCGCGAATGCCAATGCCGTTAAAGAACTGGTCTTGGCGGGGTTGTTGATGTCAAGCCGGCCGGTCATTCCGGCGATCAACTGGATCGAATCGTTAGGCAGCGTGACGGATTTAGCGCAGCGGGTTGAGCAAGAGAAAAGCCGGTTTGTCGGAACGGAACTGAAGGGGAAAACGCTGGGCGTGATCGGTTTGGGCGCGATCGGGATTCTGATCGCCAATCTGGCGGCGGAGCTGGATATGCAGGTCGTCGGCTATGATCCTTATATTTCCGTTGACGCGGCCTGGAAGCTTTCCCGTCAGGTGCGGCACGCGGAAAGTCTGGAAACGGTGCTGAAGACGGCGGACTATGTGACGATTCATGTGCCGCTGACGCCACAGACAAAGAATTTAATCGCTGCCGGCCAGTTAAAATGGATGAAGACTAAAGCGGTGCTGCTCAACTTTGCGCGCGGCGGTCTGGTTCAGGAAGACGCCGTGCTGGCGGCGCTGGCAGCCAGGCAGATCCGCGGTTACGTTACGGATTTTCCAAGTCCGGCTTTGGCTGGGAAGCCGGGCGTAACTTTAATTCCGCATTTAGGCGCTTCGACGGAGGAAGCGGAGGAAAACTGCGCGGTGATGGCGGCGCAGGAATTGATCGATTATCTGGAGAACGGAAACATCCGGAACGCTGTGAATCTGCCCGACGTTGTCATGGAGCGCAGCGGTCAGGCCCGGCTCTGCTGCTTCCATCGGAATGTACCGAACATGCTGGCGCACATCTCCGGCATGATCTCGAAGCAGGGGATCAATATTGAAAATCTGCTCAGCCGCTCGCAAGGGGAATTTGCCTATACGTTAGTGGATGTAGATACTCCGGCGGTGGAGGGAATCGCTGCCACGCTGCGTCAGCAGCCTGAGATCCTGCGCGTGCGGGTTTTAGTTTAAAAGTGTCTGGGAAAAGAACAGGTCATCTTCTGCGAGGGTGTCCCTCGGTAGATTTTCATTCCTTTTCCATGAAAAAATCATTCAATTTGAATCAAAGCTTGCAAAAAAAATTTCAGATGGCTATAATAACTACTAGAAAGCGGTTTAACTAAAGGATTAGTAACAGAAGAACCTGGGAAAAGAGAGGAATGGTGACCCGCTGAGAGCCGTTCTGCCCGGCAGGTTTCTGCGAATTCACCTTTATAGTGGGAGTAATGATCCCCGTCTTCCTCACGTTACAGGGAAAATTAAGGTGTATCTTTGTGTCGGCGGACGCGTTGGTGTCGGCAGGCAGGGCAAGGATAAATCAGGATGGTACCGCGAGCCGTCGTTCCTGAATCAGGAACGACGTTTTTTATTTTTGTAAAGGAACAAAGGAGAACCGATTATGGAAAAAGTTCAGCAAGTCCAGGCTCAGGCGCTGGAAGAAATCAAAGCCTGCGAAGATTTGCAGCAGCTGCAGCAGATCCGGGTGACGACGCTGGGGAAGAAAGGCCCAATTCAGTCGCTGATGACGATGATGAAGGATCTTTCCCCGGAAGAAAAACCGGCTTTCGGTCAGGAAGTCAACGAATGCAAGAAAGCCGTTGCCGCCGCGATTGAGGCGAAAATGGCGGTGCTTGAAAAAGCGGCGATGAACCGCAAGCTCGAAGAAGAAAAAATCGACATCACGCTGCCGGGCGTGCCGTTTCGCACCGGGACGCTGCATCCGCTGACGCTGATCAGCCAGGAAATCGAAGATCTGTTCATCGGCATGGGCTACACCGTCGCCGAAGGTCCGGAAGTCGAACTCGATTTCTACAACTTCGAACGCGCCAACATCCCGGCTGATCACCCTGCCCGCGATATGCAGGATACGTTCTACATCAATCCGAAGGAGCTGCTGCGCACGCATACCACGGCGATTCAGATGCGCGAGCTGGAAAAGGCCCATGGCCAGCTGCCGATCAAGGTCATCTGCCCGGGTAAAGTCTACCGCCGCGATGACGACGATGCGACTCACTCCCATCAGTTCATGCAGGCGGAAGGTCTGGTCGTCGGCGAGAATATCACGCTGACCGACCTGAAGGGCACGCTGCAGTTCATGGCCGACCGGATGTTCGGCAAAGGCCGCCAGATCCGTTTCCGTCCTTCGTATTTCCAGTTCACCGAGCCAAGCGTCGAGGTCGACGTCAGCTGCCACATCTGCGGCGGCAAGGGCTGCCCGGTCTGCAAAGGCACCGGCTGGATCGAAGTGCTCGGCGCCGGGATGGTGCATCCGAACGTGCTGGAAATGGCGGGCTTTGACTCGACGAAATGCTCCGGCTTCGCCTTCGGCGTCGGCATCGAGCGTGTCGCGATGCTGAAATACGGCGTTGACGATATCCGTAATTTCTATATTAACGATACCCGGTTCCTCAAAATGTTCGATCGTTTTGACTAATCGCTGAAGGAGGAAAAAAGAAAATGAGAATGAGTATGAACTGGCTGAAGGAATACGTCAATCTGGACGGCGTCACCCCGGAAGCCTTAGCTGAGAAATTAACGATTGCCGGACTGGAAGTCGAAGGCATCGAAAAAATGGCCGAAGGCACCAATCTGGTCATCGGTCAGGTTCTGACCTGCGAGAACCACCCCGACAGCGATCATCTGCACGTCACGACGGTCAATGTCGGCGATGAAGTGCTGAATATCGTCTGCGGCGCGCCGAATGTCCGGGCGGGACAGAAAGTCATCGTATCCAAGGTCGGAGCCGTGCTGGCCGGCGGCTTTGAAATTAAACCTGCCAAGGTGCGTGGCGTGGAATCCAACGGCATGATCTGCAGCCTGTCAGAGCTGGGCGTGGATAAAAAAGCCCAGACGGAAGAACAGCTAAGTGGAATTTACGTTTTTGACGACGAGGCGCCAGTGGGGGAAACCCGGGTTCTGGAATACCTGGGATTGGACGATACGATCCTGGATATCGGTTTGACGCCGAATCGTGCAGACTGCAACGCGATGTGGAATCTGGCGAAGGAAGTGGGCGCGGTGCTGCACCGCGAGGTGACCTGGCCAGACTGCAAGTCCGCCAGTCAGATCGGCACGCCCGGCAATTTCAAAGTTGCCAGCAAGACGGAAAAATGTCCGGTATTCGTAGGCAAGGTCGTCAATCACGTGAAGGTAGGCCCTTCGCCGAAATGGCTGTCCAACTATCTGCATGCCTATGGCATCAAATCGATCAACAACGTCGTCGATATCTCCAACTTCGTCATGGTCGAAACCGGCCAGCCGCTGCACTACTATGATTTAAGCAAGCTGCCGCATCATGAAATTACCGTTGTGGACGACGTTGAGATGACGATGCAGGCGCTGGATGGACAAGACTATGAAATTAAAAAGGGCGATCTGTTGATCACGACCGGCGGCGAACCGACGGGAATCGCCGGGATCATGGGCGGCGAGGAAAGCAAGATCGACGAATCGACGACCAGTATTTTCATTGAAGCCGCCGTTTTCAATGCGGTATCAATCCGCAACACTTCACGCCGGCTGGGCTTGAGCACGGAAGCCGCGATGCACTTCACCAAAGGCGTGGAGCCGATGGCGCCGATCAAAGCGGTTGACCGTTCTGTTCAGCTGTTAAAAGAACTGGCGGAAGCCGACGGTTTTGAAGAAAATGTTCTGGTGGGAACGATTGAGGAACCGGTGAAAACTGTTAGCGAAACGCTGACTCACTGCAATACGTTGTTAGGCACAGAATTCACGATGGATCAGGTGCTGGGCGTTTTGAAGGATCTCGATCTCAATCCGGTCCAGGACGGCGACTGCTTTACCTGCACGATCCCGTCTTACCGCACGGATTTAAACATCCGCGAAGACATCGACGAAGAAATCATCCGCCTGTTAGGCTATGAAGACCTGAAAACCACGCTGCCGACGATGGAAGCGACGGCCGGGCAGCTGACGGAACGGCAGGCGATGCGCCGCAATCTGCGCAGCTCGCTGAATGGACTCGGACTTTCCGAAGTCATCACCTATACGCTGGTATCGCAGAAAGCGATCGACAATGCACTGATGCCGCTGGGCGAGGCGGTCGCTCTGGCTGCGCCGATGAGCGAGGAACGCAAATATGTCCGAACCTCGCTGATTATGAGCTTGTTAGAATGTCTGGCTTACAATCAGAATCATAAGAATGAAAACGTGAATCTGTTTGAAATCTCCAACGTCTATGCGGTCAATACCCAGCAGGAACGGCTGGCGATCGTGATGTCGGATTCATTGCAGAATTCCAAGCTGAACCGAATCGATATCCGCAGCGATTTCTTCGCGGCCAAGGGCGTATTGACAGAGACGCTGCGCAGACTGGGCTTTGCAGCGGAACGATTAAGCTTTAAGGAAAATGATCAGGATGTGGAACATTTCCATCCTTACCGCAGTGCCTGCGTGATGCTGGGAAATCAGCTGCTGGGCGTCCTGGGCGAAATCCATCCAGTCCTGGCGAAGGAGCTGGGGATCGGCAAAGCGGTCTATGGGGAATTCAACCTGGAGCTGTTGTTGGCCAGCAAGGCCAGCAAGGTCAAATTCAGTGCGATCAATCGGTTCCCGGCCGTTCACCGCGACATCGCTTTAGTCGTGAGGGAAGAAGTGAAGGCGGAGCAGCTGATGAAGGCGATCAAGGCGGCAGGCAAGCGCATGGTCAAACAGGTCGAGGTTTTCGACGTCTATCAGGGTGAACATGTCGAAAGCGGCAAGAAATCGGTAGCGCTGTCGATCACCTATCAATCGGAAGATCACACGCTGACCGATCAGGAAATTCAGGACGTGCATCAGACGGTTCTGGCTCGTCTGGAAAAGGATTGCCAGGCTGTGCTGCGCGGTTGATTCACAATTCAGTTTTCGAACAAGATCCGGTGAAAATCGGGTCTTTATTTATGCAAAAAGATGTAAAATTGAGCTTGCATGGAATCCCTGATGAAGCCGTGGTTAATCATTTCGTTCATCCGTCGATATATTTTTTTCCAAACTCTGAAAAACTCTGAAATCCCCTCTTGTCTTTGATTCAAGAGTGCGGTAATATGAAGAAGTTCACGTTTTTGGTGAAAGAGAGGGAAGTTTTGTGGTTGAATTTAACAATGAAGAGATGCAAGGTGAAAGACGTGAGACCTTTGTTATCCAGGCTGATCGCTTTGGTGAGGACAGTGCGTTAAACAGTGTCCGGGAGAAGCTTCGGCCCTTATTAAAAAGAGGATTTGCCGGGTTTGCGGAAAAGCGGATGACGCAGTGCGGAACGCTGAATCCCTATTTGTACCGGGCTTCCTTAGTTCGGGCAACGGCAATTTTAGGCGGCCATTTGGTCTGGAATCAAGGCGAAGACTGGTTGGTCAGTGAAGAAAGACAGATTTTACTGAAGGAAACTTCGCTGGAAGGTACGGCCTGGCTGGTTGCTTTGTTATATTATATGACGATGTTTGAAACAGGAGCGAAGTTAATCATCGAAGCTCCGGAGCAGGGCTTGAATTTGAATCAGCAGAAAATGTTGAGCGAAATGATGGTGTTGTATGAAGCGGTGGATGGCGTCGTCGCGATCACGAAATCGGATTCGCCGTATTTTCAGATCAATCAGGCGGAAGCCTTGCCGCAGGCAGATCATCGCGATTGATTCACACAGGATGTAAATGCAAGAACGAGGCTCAATGATGAATCTAATAAAAAAGATCAGATTCCAGAAATGGCTGGATATTCTGATCTTTTTTCGTTATCGTCCGGGACTGGACAAGTTCGCCTTGGTTCGTGTTCAGCTAAACTGGACAGTGAACGAGAGGGAAGAAAGTCATTTTTTGGAAAGGCTGGTTAGTTGGCGTTTTCTACGGCGCTGATCAGAGCCACCAGCGGGGAATTCCAATAGATCGCCACTTCGTTGGTTGAATAGCTTTCCGCATCATCGACATAACACTTGGCCGGTGCGGTGTCGCCGTTAAACAGCGACTGGGTTATCGGATCCTCAAGCGCGGAATCCGGACCGCCGACCAGCGCGCCGGGTAGCAGAGCATTTGCCGCGGAGGCAGGGCGGTGATGGAGGTGCTGGGGAGAATGGATTCCGGAATTGGTCACAAAGGAGAGATTCAGGCTGTTGCGGCCCAACAGATAATGGAGATGATCCGCCGCGCTGTTGACATAGTTGACGTTGGCGCGGATATCGTTGGCCAGGGCCAGAATTAAACCGTTGTTGGCGATATCGGCATTGCTGCCCCAGGCGTATGCGGAATACAGGGAAACAAAATAGCCGTCGTTGGACGTGGCGTTGAGGACCTGTTCGGCATCGGTGATCAGTTTGGACAGCAGTTGTTGATAGAAAGTGGAATCGGTGTTTTGAATATTGGAAAGTTTTAACATCAGGTAGGTGCCATAAGAGCCCATCGTTTTCCACTGCACACCGGTCAGCTGATCGGCGCTGGCCTGGAATATCGTTTTTACGGAATCGAGGTATTTCTGTTCGCCGGTCACGGCGTAGAGGGCGGCGGAGGCGAGATAGCGCTCATCGGTATCGTTGTCGTCGCTGTATTGGCCGGCGGAAAAGCCTTCCGGATTGGTATAGACAGAAAGGCTGGCTGACTGCAGATAGTCCCAAGACAGCTTCGCGGCGTCCAGGCAGCGCTGGGCGAACTCAGGATCGATATCTTGATAGATCGAATAGGCCAAGGCCATCGCGCCGACAAAATCGCCGGTGGAGGTTGTCATTTCCTGCATGATATAGAGCGGCGCCTGATCGTGATCCGGCATGATAAAATCCGGAAATTGCGCGGTGACGACTTTATCATAAACGCCACCCCAGCCGTTCTGCATCTTTAACAGCCATTCTAACTCGACGCGGGCTTCATCAAGAATATCCGCGACGCCGTTGCCGCTTTCCGGAATGCCGATCGCGTCGGTGAACAGATGCGGGTTCATTTGGTAGGCGAGCATCAGGTCGATGACCGCTTTTGTCCCGGTCGGCACATAACGGCCGTAATCGCCGGCGTCATGCCAGCCGCCGCTGACATCCAGCTGCTGATCAGTGCCGTAGATCGTGGCAATCTGGGGGTGGCATTGTTCATGGGCGAAGGCTCCGGCCCAATCGGCGGTTAACGTCTGACCACAGCGCTGCAATGAGAGCATTTTGACGGTCTGATCCAGCAGGTTGTGGTACAGGTCTTCCTGAATTTCAAATTCGTAGGAGGTTCCGTTAAGCTGGGATTGCAGGCGGTAGCGGCCAGGGGTTGTGAAATCGCTGAAATCGCCGTAGAAGGTTGTTTCCTTCGTGCTTTCGTTGTACAGCTTCCGCAGAATCGGAGCGGTGTAGACGACGGCGTTGGTGTTGGCGTCGATCACCTGGAAGCAGTCCCCCTGATCGAACGGGAAAACAACTTTTTTCTGAGCGTTGGGCAGGTAGCCGGTCTGGTTGATTTTGATATTCGGCTCTGTCGGGCCATCAGAGGCTTCCTGAAGGATTAAATTGGAGATGGTGACTTCATGGTAGTCGTAGGTAGTTTCGGGCGTTGGCGCACCTGTATTGAAGGCGAGACGGCCGTTCCAGGAGGTGTTGCCCTGGATTTTGATGTCGAATTCGTAATGCGTGCCGTTTTCGGTGGCCGTCAGCATCTGCGTGAATTCGATCGCGCTGTCATCGACGTTCATGATGAACACCTCGACCGGGCGTTCGATCGTAGCGCTGAGGTCAAAGCTGAGGTGGTAGGTGACGCCGTGAATCAGCGGCAGGCCTTCGTGATAGGTCTGGACGCCGAAAATCTCGGTGCCGGGGGAGTTCATAATAATTTTAATGTTGGAAAAGGTGCTTTCGAGAATGCCGTAGCCGTCGGTGGACGTTAAGGCCCAGGTTGTTTCAAATTCCGGCTGGGCGATGGGGGCTTGAGTGATGGGTAAATCCACGACGCTGATGACCGGATTGGAGCTTGGTTCGGGCGTCGGTTTATTTTCAGCCTTGGAGCAGGCTGTCGTTAAGCATAGCAAGGCCAGCATGGAAATCAGAATTTTTTTCATTGAATCCCTCCTTCGATGAATAGTACTATGATACAACAAATAAAAAAAGAAAGGGGTGGAAAATTCTGATTGACTGAAAATTGTAATATTTTTAATTTTTATGATTTTTTTGTTATAATGTATTCAGCTACTAGAAATAGTAGTAAGAGGAAACTATATGCGAAAAATGTTAATTATTACTAATTCAACCCCAATTCAACCAAGAATTTATAAATTATCACAAATTTTTAAAGAAATGAAAATTGATTTAACTTATTTGGTGTGGGATTGTGAGAATGATCAAAATAAGTTTTTATCTGACAATATAATCTATCATTCTAAAAAAATAGGATATGGACATCCGATAAAAAAAGCCTTGGATTCAAAAAATATGATTATAAAAGCAAGACAGATAATTAAGGAGAAAGAAATTGATTCTATTTATGCTTTCAATATAGATTCAGCAATAGTAATGGCATTTAGTTGCTTAAATAAGAAGGATTTATTCACAATTTATGACGCTGCAGATTTACCTGTTATGGGAAAACATTTTATTGATAAGGGTTTAAGATTTTTCGATAGAATGATAAGCGAAAAGGCAAATGTGATATTTTTGGGTTCTAGATATTTTACAAGTTATTATAAAAACTATAAAAGTAAAACTATAGTGATAGAGAATAGGGTGACAAAAAATTACAAAAAAAATTTATATTATTCTGATGTGAATGCTAGGAAAAAACAAGTAAATAAGTTAATAATATCCTTTATTGGAATTGTGAGATACAAGGATATATTAATTAATTTGTTTAAAGCTACTCATAAATTGCCAGTTTTGATAAATATTTATGGAGGAGGTATGGATAAAGTATATTTAGAAAATTTTTGCAAGGAAAATAATTATGTGCATGTTAAATTTTGGGGATGGTATAATAATACAGATTTAGAGAAAATATATTTTGAATCAGATTTAATTTGGTCAGTATATCCAGCAAAAGGCTTAAACGAAGAATTAGCGATTAGTAATAAATATTTTGAGTCTATATATTATGAGAGACCGTGTGTTTTTGATCTTCGGAGTAAAGTCGGTGAACTTGCTGTAAAAAAAGATGTTGGTTTCATTGTTGACGGCTATGATGTAGAATCAATAAAAAGATTTTTTGAACAATTACTGAAAGAAAAAGATAAATTAAAGAATATGAGAGAAAACTGTTTAGAAAATATTGAATATTTTGAAGATTATTATAAACTTATTGAAGACAGATTATTTTAAGGAGAAATAGAATAAATGAAGGTAATGGTAATATTTGGAACTCGTCCAGAGGCTATTAAAATGTGCCCATTGGTAAATGAATTAAAACATAGGAACAGATTAGAAACAATTGTTTGTGTAACTGGACAGCACAAAGAAATGTTGTCATCTGTTTTAGATGTTTTTAAGATAATACCAGATTATAATTTACATGTAATGAAAGATAATCAAACACTTTTTGATATAACTATATCGATCTTGGAAAGAATAAAAGAAGTCTTAGAAAAGGAAAGACCTAATTTAGTTTTAGTTCATGGAGACACATCTACTACATTTGTATCCAGCTTAGCTTGTTATTATCTGCAAATTCCTGTTGGACATATTGAAGCTGGTCTTAGAACAAATAATATTTATTCACCTTTCCCTGAAGAGTTCAATAGACAAGGTGTCGGAATCATTGCAAAATATCACTTCGCACCTACACAATCGGCAAAGAATAATCTTTTAAAGGAAGGTAAGGACGAAAAATCAATTTTCGTTACGGGTAATACCGCTATTGATGCATTAAAAACAACTATAAATCAGAAATATAATCACCCTTTATTAGAATGGGTAAAAGATGATAAACTTATTATGATAACAGCGCACCGCAGAGAAAATCTGGGTGAGCCAATGCGTAATATGTTTAGAGCGATTAGAAGAATTATGTTAGAAAATGATAATGTTAAAGCTATTTATCCGATACACATGAATCCAGTAGTTAAAAATCTTGCCGAAGAAATTCTTGGAGATTGTGATAGAATCAAGCTTGTTAAGCCGATGGATGTTTTAGATTTTCACAATTTTTTAGCAAAGTCATATTTGATATTAACAGACAGTGGTGGAATTCAAGAAGAAGCACCTTCATTAGGAAAACCCGTTCTTGTTATGCGAGAGACTACAGAAAGACCTGAAGGAATCGAGGCAGGTACACTTAAGTTGGTAGGTACAAAGGAAGAGAGTATTTATTCAAATTTTAATTTGCTATTAAAAGATGAAAAGGTATATCAAACTATGGCTAAGGCTAGTAATCCTTATGGAGATGGATTTGCGTGTAGAAGAATAGTTGATACCATAATTGAGGAAATAGGCAATGATTAAATATTTAAAAAAAATATTAAGGAACTGCTTAGCAATTTATAGAAACGAAGGAAGCGTAGCATTATTTAAAACTTTATATATCTTGGGTGTTCTGAAAATAAAAAATGTATTTGTATATCCTTTTAAATATCAAAAGTACTGTTCGAAAATTAAATCTATTATTTCAAGACAACATTATAAAAGAATGTTTTTATGGAGAAGTAATTTTGGTTGGAATGTTCCATTATTTCAGAGACCACAACATATAGCTAAATGTCTAGCGAATGAGAATAATCTTTATTTTTATGAAGTGACAAAAGTTACTGATCAAGATGTTGATGATTTGAAAGAGGTTTCAGATAATTTAATTTTAATCAATTTGCAGAATAAAACTTTATCTAAGGTTCTATATGATCTTTTAGATCCCTTGGTAATCGATAAATATATTCATTTTTATTCTACAGAAATGAATCTAACAGTATCGGATCTAACGGTCTATCAAGAAAAAGGTTACCATATTTTGTACGAATATATAGATGATATTAGTCCTGAAATTAGTGGTGAAGAAACAGTACCTTATAATATTCTTTCAAAATATGAATATGTTATGAAGAATGACGATATACCAGTTGTAGTTACAGCCACAGCATTATCGAATGATGTTATTAGTAAAAGGGGCAATAGAAATTTAGTTTATGCAAATAATGGAGTTGATTTAAATCATTTTCGTATAGATATACCTGAAAATTTTAAGTTTAATAGAGATTTTCAGAAAATATTGTCTAATAAGAAGAAAATAATAGGTTATTATGGTGCTTTAGCTAAATGGTTTGATTATAATCTGGTTTACGAAATATGCAATTTAATGCCTGAAATAGATTTTGTGCTTATTGGAAAGATATATGATGATAGCTTTTTAAAATTGAAAAGTCTAAGATTAAATAATCTTTTTTATATCGGCTCAATGGATTATAATATATTGCCTTTATATGCGAAAAAAATGGATTTATTTACGATACCTTTCTTAGTTAATGACATTACTAATGCCACATCTCCTTTAAAACTTTATGAATATATGGCTTTAGGAAAACCAATCATAACAACAGATATGTATGAATGTAGGAAATATTCATCAGTGAACATTATTCATAATGCTAAAGAGTTTGTTGATGTAGCGCGAAAAATGTTGGCTTTAGATAAAAATGATTCCTATTATGATAGTCTGAAATTAGAGTCTAGCGAAAATACATGGCAACAAAAAACAGTAGATATAATAGAATTATTAGAAAAATTTGAAAAGAATAATGAGGTTGAAAAGCAAAAATGAATGAGAGATTAGCAAATGATATACATCTTATTGGAATATATGGCTTATATAATTTTGGATGTGAAGCAATAGTCAGAGGAACCTATTATTTATTAAAAAAAGCAAATAATAATTGCAATATATACTTACATAGTTATAATTCGAGTCTAGATAAAAGTATAATAAAAGATTTAGATATAAGAATATTACCTATTAAAAGAAAAAAATTAAATTATTTATTATGGAAAATAAATGTTTTTCTTAAAGAACATAAAAGTAACTATCAAATAAGTAGTGAGAATTATATAGAAAAGAAAGACTCAGTTTTTCTGTCTATTGGCGGGGATATCTATACTATCCCAGAAAAATTTTGGAATGATGAAAATTATTTTGCCTATAATGATTTAATTACAAAAGGTGAAGAAATTTTGAAACGTTATAAACTAATAATATGGGGCGCTTCTATTGGACCTTTCGGAAAATCTTTAAGAATTAATAATTATTATTTTTCTCATTTAAAAAAAATAGATTATATTTTTGTTAGAGAAAATTTAAGTTATAATTATTTGAAAGAAAATTTTATTAATAATTTAAGTGTTATTAATGATCCTGCCTTTTATGTACCTTCGAGTGATATTCCTAATACAAATGAATTCATTGGAATGAATTTTAGTCCATTATCAATTGGTGAAATGGCTTCTGACAATATAAAGTTAGAAATTATAAATGCTGTAAAGCAAGTCTGCAAAAAATATAAAAGACAAATTTTGTTTATACCACATGTATTGTCAAAAAATAATGTTAACGATGATGATTACAGATTTTTAATAAATTTAAGAAATTCAATGCCAGATGATTTTAAGAAGAATATAATAATAGCAAATAATAAGAATTTTTTAGATACAAAAATATATTTAAAGAAATGTAAAATTGTAATTGCAGCTAGAATGCATTGTGCCGTAAATGCAATATGCGAAGGGATACCAACGATATTTCTATGTTACAGCCAAAAAGGATTTGGTATGGCAGAGAATATCTATGGAAATAAAGAGTTTGCAATAAAATTAGATGAAATTGAACTGCAATTAGATCAAAAAATACAAATATTATTAGATAATTACAATTATTATAAACTTATAATAGAAAATAAATTAAAAAATATAAGGGGACAAGAAGAGGGGCTAATAGATTTAATTAGAGAGAAGATAATGGAGAATAGCTGACATGGATAAATATTCGTTTTGTTCTGGATGTGGTGTTTGTGCGGCTGTATGTCCTATAAATAACATAGAGATAATAAAAATTAACGGAAGTTTAAAAGCATCAAAAATAGGAAACTGTTTGAAAGGGTGCAATCTTTGTGAAAAAACATGCAGCTTGAATGATTCATCGTTTTTAGAAGATTATGGATTTAAAGAAAAAATAATGGGAAAAGCCTTAAAATGTTACGCAGGTCATTTAATTGATGATAATAGCAGAATATCATCTGCTTCTGGTGGGTTAACTACAGGGTTTATAGAATATTTAATGGATGAAAAAATTATTGATGCCGTTATTTGTGTGAAAAAAAATAGTGGTGAGAATAAATATAGCTTTTTTATAGCAGATACTGTTGAAAAAGTAAGGGAGTCAAAAGGTTCTTCTTATTACACGGTTAGTGCTAATGAAGTTTTAAAAAGAATAGAAGGAGATGATAAAAAATATGCTTTAATAGGTGTTCCATGCTTAATTGGTAGTATAAAAAAAGCAAAAACATTAAATAATAATTTTTTTAAGAATATATTATATTTATTTAGTTTGTCATGTGGGCAGATGATGAATCATAATTACCCTAATTATTTAATGTATAAAGATAATTATAAAAATGAGGTAGATTGGGAAATATGCTTTAGATGTAAAAATCCAAAAGAAACAGCTAATATTTTCTATACTAGAATTATAAAAAATAATAAAATTTTAGTTAACAAGAGTTGTAGTGATCAATATCCTATATGGAAGTATTATATGTTTACTCAAGAATCATGTTTGTTTTGTGAAGATTTTTTTGGAATAACCGCCGATATAACCTTAATGGATGCTTGGCTACCCCAATATTATTCTGATTGGAAAGGAAATAATATTGTGATCATACGAAATAAAGATTTGTTAAATCAGTTTGAAAAATTTGCTAAATCTAAAGCCTATATCAAAGAAATAGATGAAAGCGATGTAATTAAATCCCAAAGTAGCAGAGTAAATGATAAAAAAAATGTTTTAAGTGGCAGACTTTATTTAGCTAAGAAGAATGGAATTAATATTATTAGAAATACTAAAGCAAGCGAGAAAAGTCTAACAGATAATGCTGTTTACATATATGAATCTTTTAAATGTAATGTTAATAGTAATATATATATTGACAATATATTAAAACAAAAGAAACTTTATGTTTCTAAAATTTTGTTAAAATTCTATGAATGGAAAATAATTAATCTTGATAAGAATTATATAATCAGGAAATTATACGAGAGTTATTATGGAAGAAAAACAAGTTAAGCTAGGTGCAATTCTATCTTATATAAATAATTTTATTTCGATAGGAATATCTATTTTATATACACCTATTATGCTTCAATTATTGGGACAAAGTGATTATGGGGTTTATAATATAGCAAGTTCTGTTATTAGTTATTTAGGTTTATTAAGTTTTGGCTTAGGCGGGGCGTATTCAAGATTTTATTTTAAGAAAAGAAAAGATGGGAATAATAAAATTGCAGAATTGAACGGTTTATACTTTTTGATTTTTTTGATAATTTCTATAGTTGTTTTTGCCTCGGGAGTTTATATTTCTAAAAATGTTAACATTATTTTTGGATCAAAGCTGATTGATGATGAAGCGATAAAATTAAGCAATTCAATTCTAATTTTAACTGTCTGTCTAGCCTGTACATTTTCGACTACAGTTTTTGATTCTTATATTATGGTAAATAGAAAATTTGTCTGGCAACAGGTATTAAAAATGATTAGCGTAGTTTTAAATCCTATGATTACATTGCCTTTATTACTTATGGGCTTCAGGATTTATTCGATACTCTTTGGAACTGTAGTTATAACGGTAATCACTACATTGACAAATATAGTCTTATCTTTTAGATTACTTGGATTCAAATTGAGTTTTAAAAATTTTGATTTTAAGTTATTATATGAAATGTTTATTTTTACTTTCTTTTTATTTTTGAATTCTATAATTGATCAAGTGAATTGGAATGTAGATAAGTTTTTACTCACTCGTATTAAGGGGGTTGCAGCAGTTGCAATTTATTCAATATCTAGCCAAATTAATACGTATTATTTGAGTTTTTCAACGGCAATTTCTAATATGTATATTCCGGAAATAAATCAGCAAATTATTGAAAACAATAATCTAGATAATGTTAATAAGATATTTTTTAAAGTAGGAAGATTACAAATGATGGTATTAGGCCTCATTATATCAGGGTTTATATTTTTTGGAAAACCTTTCATAACATTATGGGTTGGTCAATCTTATATTCCCGCATATTACGCTGCTTTATGGTTAATGGTACCTGTTACTTTACCGCTTATACAGAACATAGGAATAGAAATTCTGAAAGCTATGAACAAACATAAGTTCCGATCAATATTATATACGATTATGGCAATCATTAATATTTTGATATCAATACCACTATGTTATAAATATGGTGTTGTTGGATGTGCTATAGGAACGGGCCTGGTACTCTTAGTTGCAAATGGATTATTAATGAATATATATTATTATAAGGTTGGTCTTGATATTATTAAATTTTGGTATAATATTATTAAAATGCTGAGATTTATGATTATACCTTTATTAGTTGGCGGCTTAATAACTTTGATATCTTGTGATAGTTTTACCTTACTTATTTTTTTGATTTTGATTTATACATTTATCTATTTATTGTCATTATTTATATACGAACTTGATGACGATGAAAGAAAATTTATTATACATAAAGTAAATATATTAAAATTATTTAGGCATTAGCTATATAAGAATAAAAACATCAGATTAAAAAATTTGAAAATCTGAATGATTTAAGGATACAGATAAGCTGCGTCAAAGAGTTATTTTTATAAACGAATTTTCCATATCAATCACGAAATTGTTTTATAAGTAAGCCTCTAAGGTTGAATTAAAAGTTTAATAATCAATTTGTAATTTATAATGTTGGTTACACTAATATTTAATGATGTTATAATTAATGACATAGAGGAGGTGTAAATTTATTAATATTGATGTTAACTTTTTAATTTGGTGTAAAATATGTATTCAAAGAAACTGATTTATAAGTTCAAGTTCGTTATTAAACACTGTTATTATTAATGAATGAAAGGGGGTTGTATATTGTAAAATTCTATATTTAGATGAGCTTTTTACAGTATACTAGTAAGAATATGAGAAAATTAAAAAATTTTGAAACATTCTTGGAATTTATTTGTTTTGGATTGGGAATAATAACTAATTTTTGGATAGCTCTAAAAGCAAGTGAATCTTTATATTACTCTACTAAACCAGGTGATTATTTTTATCTGTTAATCGGTGTTTTATTATTTATAGGTGTGACTATAATAATCGGAAGAAAGCTAAATGAAAACAAAATTAAAGCTTTTTTGATCTTTTTGCTAATTATTGCTTTTATAATTAGGCTTATTTATATTATAAAAATTCCAACTTTGCCAGTGAGTGATTTTGAAACAAAATTAAATTTATCTAGACAAATTCTAGATGGATCAATAAATTGGTCAAATGAATTTTTAGTGAATTGGTCAAATGAAATTCCCTTTTTGCTGTATGAGGTGTGTATTCTAAAATTTGTCGATTCTGTATTCGCATTGAAGTTTATGAATATTATATTTACACTTGGGAATATTCTCTTAGTTTTTTTGATAAGTCAAAATATAATTTCTAAGAAGAGCGCTTTAATAGTAACGATCTTTTATTCTTTTTTTCCACAAACTATATATATGACATCAGTATTAACTAATCAAATCATTTCTTTGTTTTTCACCCTTTTGGGAATATATTTAATTATTTATTCGAGGAATTTAAAATATTTAATTCTAGGAGGGATAAGCTTGAGTGTCGCTAATTGCGCCCTGAAGGAATAATAATTATATTGGCATTAATCGTTTGTATGATATTGCAATTAATGTCATCAAAAGGGATAAGATCGATTAAGGCTATTTTACTAAAATATGGGTTTATAATTATTAGCTATTATATGTTTTTTTACTTTGTTGAAATTTTATGTATAATATTAGGAATAGCTCCTAATGGTTTAAATGTACCGGTAATGGAATGGAAGTTTGTACTAGGATTAGATTTTACGAGTAATGCGGGAGAATGGTCGCCAAAGAATAGTTATATTTTCAATATAGAGGATTCTGCTTTAAGGCGTAAGGAAATGTTTAAAATAATATCTGAATCATATAAACAATGTGACAATATTTGGGCTTTTTTGGCAGAAAAATTTTTAGTTTCTGGATACCAGACGCAACATTTTGGAGTATTGGTTCCAATGTGTTAGATCCAACATTTGTTTATGAAAATCTTAAGAATAACTTGTTTAATTTATTTATGAAAAGTGAACTTTTATTTCGTGTGATTATACATAGTTTAACAAGTTTATCGATTTATCTTATATGTTTTTTTTAGAGTTATAGAAATAAGAATTTGTTACTATTGTTATTGATATATCTAGGAACGTTTATTATTTATTTAATTATATCAAGAGGAATCCATATGATGTCGTGTGAAAATTCTTATCTGGATTTGCTTAACAAAACTACTTTTCAGCTTGAAACTATCTATATTGATGAAATTCGGGGTGACAACGATACCGCTTTTACTAGGAAACGCAAAGTCTTGCTCCCCCATATTTTTATGCAGATGCTCACGACCACTGGTGTTTCTCAGAAAAATGAAATATCCGAATTTTATAGCCAGGTGGGCGATAATATTGAAATCTCGCAAATAGGTTATTTCAAAGCACGCATGAAATTTAATCCTGATGCTCTACGTACGATCCTTCATGATATCAACAAACAGTTTTATGCCCTGCCTGATCGTATCAAGCTGAATGATTATTTTATTACGGCAATCGACGGTAGTGACTTCCTGATACCCAGATGGAGGGATAATAAAGATATTTGGAACACGAAACTGAATGAAACAGAAAATGATCCTGTAATGGGGTCTGCTTCAAGTATTTTTGATGTAATAAACAAGTGCATATTGGATATAGCGATAAAACCATATAAGTTTAGTGAAAAATCATCAGCCGGTGAACACCTGGATTATGTGCGGGATATTCTGCCCCGGGATTCTAAAATGCTCTGTATCTTCGATAGGGGATATCCTTCCATCAAGCTGATTGACCGGATGTTGGGAAAGCAGTTTTTTGTAATGCGTCTAAAAAGCACTGATTTCAAAAGGGAATGTGCCCAGTTAAATGAAAATGATAAGTGGATAGACATTACCTATGACTGTGAAAGAAGCAATGATTATAGGGATGACAAAAAATTTAGAATCAAGCTCATGAATACAGTTTATCATTTACGATTTGTAAGATTCCCAATACCATTGGATGATGGAAGACTCGTTATAGAAACTCTGCTGACGAATTTACCGGAAAGTGATTTTGATACGGAAGCGATGCGAGAACTATACCCTTTGCGATGGGATATCGAAACCTGTTACCGTTCTATGAAATCACAGTTGAAAATGGAAGAATTATCAGGATATCGAGAGAGATTGATAAAGCAAGATATCTATGCTTGTGTATTGGTGTATAATGCAATCAGTGATGTCATCAATATGAAATGTCTTTTAATCGAAATTATGCGGCAGGAAAGCTGAAACACTATATGCTTAAAATATTTGTGTGTTATGAACACCCTGAATTGGTCAAAAAAACTATGATGAAAATGAAAAAGGAAATGATGCGACACCTATGTCCGATTCGTCATAATAGAAGTACAAAATACAGGCGGGATAAAAAGCGAGTGAACAAACATAAGATGAGTTATCGTTATTCATATTGATGTAGTGTGAAAGTTGAAAATAGCATTTATACATTCTTTTCGTACGCCCCTTTTTACGATATTTACAGTTAAAAAAGAGTATTCATTGATGGTGTCCACCATTCTAAATACTCTTTATTTGTCAAGATCCCTTAAGTTTATGACATTGGAAAACCGGAAACCTCTTGAAGTGTTGTTAATTAATCAGGGAACAATACTTTCACGCTGTTTATAAAGCTATCGCAAATAATTTAATGGTTTAGTGGTTATATAGATTAAATTTTAATGAAGATTCTATAAAAAGAAAATATGGTAATTAAAAAGTAAATAAGTCAGCATAAAACAACCTAAGAAATAATTTAATGATAATTGATTGATTTTGACAATACTTATTATTCATTTTTACGTTATATTTTCTTAGATAATCTATACATAAATTTCGACTTTTTATTAAATTAAAAGGCTCTGCTAGAAATAGTCTATAAATAGTTCCTATGCCAATATGGTAAATTAATAAATAATCTATTTCTTCTTTGAATGTGTCTAACAAACATAATTTATTTAAGCATTCGTATAAGGAATCAGTAATATCAAAAATATCTGTAATGCGACTATTTTTATTTGACATTGTAGAATTTTTCCTCATACGATAATTATAAAGTTTATTTGGTACCATAGATAATTTCGGCATATTGAACATAAGAGTTTGAGTGAATAATAAGTCTTCATAAATTTTACCATTTATAAAACTAATTTCATTATTTAGAATAAATTGTCTTCTAATTAGTTTTCCGAACGGGGCTATTGTCATTTTTATTAATAATTCCTTATGCTCAACTATATTTATAGGATTATCAACGATATATTGATAATCAAAAGTGAATTTTCTTTCTAATAAAGAAGGTTTATAATCAAAAAATCTATTTATAAAGCAATAGGCTATATCCGAATTATAGGTTATTGCATTTTTATATAGTTTTTCTAAATATTCTGGTTCAATATAATCATCTGAATCGATAAAACAAATATATTCGCCTTTTGCTTCATTTATTCCTAGGTTTCTTGCGTAGGCTTGCCCGTGATTAGATATATTAATTAATTTAATATGTTCTGAATAAATTTCAAGTGTTTTAAGAGTAGAGTCAGTAGAACCATCATTGATTACTATTATCTCGTAATTCTTCATAGTTTGATTTATGATAGAATCTAAGCAATTTTGTATATAATCTTGACAGTTATACGCAGGTATTATGATTGAAATTAATGCCATAATTAATCTTTCCTTTTATTTTCTTCCAATTCTTTTTTCATTAAAGCTATTTCAAAAATTGCAATTTTTAATTTTTCTTCTAGTGAAGATAAATTAATTGTTAAATAGAATACAATGCAAATCAAAATAAATATTATTATTAAATAAATCATATTTACTGTAGATAAAAATCCTATTTTATAAGAAATAATTATGAATAATTCAGGAAAAATTCCTAGGAAAACAAGTAATAACGCTATCAATATCCATAAAATAGAATATTTTATATTCAGCTTAAATTTTCTAATAAAATGTAAAAAAATAAAGAAAGTTAAAAAAGTAAAGAATATTAATGCAATACGAATTGTAGTCGACATAAAATTTACCTCAAGCTTTCTTATCTCTTATTAACAATATAGATATAGTCATGGATATCATATATTTTGCTGCGTTTAATAATCCACCATAAATACTACTACCTGCGGTTCTTTCCTGCATTTCAACAGGTATTTCGATAATTTTCTTTCCATTTAGGATTTCTTTAGTCAAAGAATCAGGCTCAGGCTTATAGTTCATATTATATGCAAATTCATACATTTCTCTGCGATTCAACATTCTCATACCACTTGTTGGGTCTGCGATATATTGACCGGTTACTAACCGAATTAATAAAGTAATGATTCTACTTCCTAGCATTCTTAGCGACCTATTTTTCTTTTGATGCACAAATCGAGATCCTATAACAATGTCATAACCTTCTTGAATTTTCACTAACATATATTTAATATAATTGGCTTGATGCTGGCCGTCTCCATCAAATTGAATGGCACAATCATAGTTGTTTTCATAACCATATTTGTAGCCTAGCTGCATTGCACAGCTTAATCCCATGTTGCAAGGTAGATCGATATGATTGTATTTTTTTTCATCAAGTAATTCCTTTGTGTTATCTGTACTACCATCATTAATAATGACATATCCAAAATCACTATAATTGCTAAAGTTATCTTTTAAATTACTGATTACTTTGTCTATGTTAGACTCCTCATTGTATGCAGGTATAATTACAAGAAGTTTCATTTTTTCACCCCGTAGTTAATAATATCATAATTTAAGTTTTAAATTATATAAAATTCAATTTTTATGAAAATTCAACGACTTTTTAACCAAAAAACCATTGAATAATTAATATACAATGAATCAAGTACTCTTCCTTGTGTATCAATTATAACAATTTTAAGTCCTGGATCTTCCGAGGTTTCTTGTTTCCCGTTTATGATGATATTATTATTTTCAAATTTTACACTTGCATTTTTAGATTTATACTCTTTTACTAAGCTGTTATCCTCTTCATAAAATAATACTTGATCATTTTGAGTTACCATAATGAAGTCTTTGTCTTTATTATTGATAAAATCAAAGTGAATACCAACATTATTTAACATTTGACTTTCATATTCTCCAATAAAAGAACGTCCATCGGTTCCATTATAGCTAATTGCAAATGTAAACCCTGATTCTTGAATATAATCAAAGTAATTGTAAATATCATCGACACTTTGTAATAATTTTTCCATCGTATCATTGTAGAGTTGATCTAAAGCAGTTTCGTACGATTCAATTTTCTTCGGCTTTGAAGCGCTTAAGTGATAATCTTGTTTTAAGACTTCAATCAACTTATTCATGAGTTTTGTAGAACCGCGGATATTAGTATGCCAGATATCGCCATCCTGATCAAAATGAAAGTTCATTTCTTCATAGAGATCGTTAAAATCGATGAATTGAATTTCTTTTCTTTGAGTATATTGCTTAATATATTGAAGCATATTGTATTCTTGCTGGGTGACATAGAACGGGGTTTTGACTAATAAGAGCGGTAAATTCTTTTTCCTGCATAGATCAATAATTTTATCAAGATATTGCAGATTGGTTTCATCGGGTTTTACAGTTTCTGTTTGATGGTAGGTATCTCGTTCTATTTTTTTATCAGATTCAGGATAGCCCATAGTCCAACCGAAAAAAGGATTGAAGTGCTTTTCAAAAGGAAATTTAAAATCATCCAGTGTCATTTCATTCAATCGTGAGTGATAGAGTCTCAAATCTAACAAATAATCCAATTTCAGTGATTTATCGCTTATTTCTTTTAGAGATTGAGCTCGATAGATCTCATTTCGCAAACCTTCAGAGTTCTTTTTATAAATTCCGTCTGTCTGGCAGGCTTTAGAGCTTTCCAGAAGACCGAAGACATCGAGGACAATAACTTGAGGTGTTTGTGTCTTTAACGCTTGCTTGAGGTAGTAATAGGTCTGTGAAAAGGGTTGACACTCGCCTGCGAAAACATAACTGTAAGCTCCTGTTTTTTTCCAGAGAATTGCTGGATTGAAGGCATAGTAAGAATGGCTGGAGCCAAGGAAAAGGACATCTAACGAATCTTTTTCGAGCGCATAGAAACCTTCTGTTTTGTTCGTCATATCATCCGGCGCTTCATAGTATTTTGGATGCAAAACGATTGAAAAGTAAGTCATCAGCAGACAAGCTGTGATCACTAATAACATACATTTAAATATAAACTGAATTGTTTTCTTCATTGTCATTACCTTCTTTAATTAAAACTGAATGTAAATAAATTGATTCGCATCATATCCTGTTCCATACACGCCAAGAATAAGGAAAGTGGAGAATAAGAGAATATAAATTAAGAAACGAAATACAAAATTTCTTTTTCTAAACCATTTGATCATATCGAAATGATTTCGCAGGAGATCTAAAATTACAATAATCAAAATGAAGAACAAAGCGATGGAGAGTTCTTTTGAAGAGATTTTAAGTAAATCTAAGTTGAGTTTAAAGGAAGGGAAAAATAATGCTTTCTGTAATATTGCCAGTGCTTGTTTAACATCTGTTATTTTAAAGAATACCCATGAGATAGCAATTAAAACAAAGTTAAGTATAATCTTTAAAAACCGGATTATTGAATTCGAAGCTTTCTTCGATAAATGTATGATTTGTTCAAATATTTGTAAAAGGGCATGGAAGAGTCCCCAGAGAACAAACGACCAAGAGGCACCATGCCATAAACCGCTAATCAGGAAGACAACAATCAAATTCCTGTATTTCTTTGCCGTCCCTTTGCGATTCCCGCCTAAGGGAATATAAATATAATCCCGCAGCCATGAACTAAGGGAAATATGCCAGCGCCGCCAGAATTCAGAGATGCTCTCGGCAAGATAAGGTGTTTTAAAATTTTCTTCAATCTTGAATCCAAAACATTTCGAGATACCAATTGCCATATTGGAATAGACATCAAAGTCTAGATAAATTTGAAAAGAGTATAAGATCATGGCAATCCATAGTAAACCTCCTGAGGCTTCTTGCCATTGGAAGTAGATGGAATCGACTAATATTAATAAATTATCAGCGATCACTACTTTTTCAAAACAACCCAAGGCTGTACGGATCAAACCTGATTCAATCCGGGATGTTTTCCAGGGACGCTGCTTTTTTAACTGTGTAAAAAAAGATTTTGGTCGATTAATCGGCCCGGCTGTAAAAACTGGGAAAAAGGAAAGATAAAGCCAGCAATTTAGATAACTGGTTTCTGCGTCCATCCTTTTTTTAGCAACTTCAATACAATAGCTGATTGCTTTAAAGGTATAAAAGGAGATGCCAACGGGCGCTAGCCAGGAAAAATGGAAGAAAGGAAATATAAATTTATAATATTTGAAAATAACTAACCCCGCTGCTAACACAACAAGTGCAATTAATAATTCGGACTTTTGCTTTTTCCTTTTTGTTTTACTTAGGCGCAGTCCAAGAATATAGACAACAAGACTTACTACAAATAAATAGATAACGCCCAATAGCCCAAATGAATTGACATAAAATAAATTAATCAGAGCGAGCCAATGGTTTTGAATTCGTTTAGGTATCATATAGTAAATAACTAAACTGATTATTAAGAAAGCTGCGAAATATAACGAGGTAGGCTGCATGGTTGTTCTCCTTATCTTTAATGGAATAATCTATAGAATTGCGAGTACAACTGAGGATTAGTGAGCCCAATATTGTCTGAGTCAGGAAGAAAGAATAAAGATAAATTATATAAAATACCAATCAGGCATAGAAATAAAACTGTATATATGAATATTTTTCTTACTTCTTTATCTTTCATTTGAATATAAAGAGAAAAGAGAATAAGCGTGGTTCCTATAAAGATAAAAATTGCAAAATCGGAAATGTAACGTTGTAATAACCCTGCACATTGAATGTCAATAAACATAATAAGAATACCAAGGATTGGAAAAGTAAGATAGCTAATTAAAGTTTTATGTTTTTTTATTCGTTTCAAATTTGGTAATAAAAATGAGAAATAAAGGATAGGATTACAGGATAAGAGTCCCCCGGTCATTGATTCTCGAGTAAGTTCCCCTACATAATTTGTATTAAATTCAACGTATTGAAGATACGGAAATACAGATTGTATATTCGGAAATTGAAATAAATAAGTGAAAATTCCTATAAAGAATCGATCAAAAACAAATCCTCTCCGAGTCATATCGTTGGTCGTTAAATTATAGCTTGATCCAAAATCAAAAGGAGAATCAAAGCGTGTCCAGTTATAGAACATTAATCCTGCAGCGATGATGACATAGGGGAGTAAGGCAACCATAAGGTATTTTCGGTTTTGTTTTTCTCTTAGATTCTTTAATTCGGGTAGGAAGAAGTGGAAAGCTAAGAAAGAACCGAGAATCAGTTGCGGTCTGCAGGCAGCAACGAAAGCCATACAACAAGATCCTATAAACAAAGTTTTGCAATTAAGCGACTGGTCAGTTTGCCTGGATTTCAGCCAAAAAAATAGTCCCCAGATCGTAAGTGCCAATCCCATCATAATAGGTACTGAATAAATATCAGGACGTCTGGCTATGAAAAAAGCTCCGCTGCCCAATATCGTGGCTGAACTTAGTAATAGACTTAAACCGAGTGGTATTTTTCTTTGATAATAACGAATAACAATTTCTTCAAAAAACAAGAAAACTCCAAGAATGAAGAAAATTTCAGAGATCATAATTGCAATGGGATTAGGAAGATGAGTTCCTGTAATTAAAAAATAGGGAAGATAGAAGACTAGTTCCGGACCAATTCCAAAATATACAAAATATTTACCTTTATAATAAGAAAAATCCCAGAAATAATAGACATCTTCCTGGATTCGGAGCGAACTATCATAGGGATTTGATAGTTGTTTTAATTCTTCTGAAGGATCAACGAGTAAAGATGTCTGTCCCTTAGCTAATGCTTCAGCTAAATAATGATATTCTTGAGGATGAGGATAGGCAGTATCTTTCCAGAAGAAGGGATTAGTGAAAAGCACAAGAACAAATAACAGGATATGACATGAAGCCGTTACAATAATCATATTCTTCCGTTTTATAGAATTTCCTTTAAAAGAGAGAGTAAAGAAGCTGCAATGATGATATAATTGATAAATAAGGATGAAGAGGATGAACAACGTTAAAATTCTTAATGTTTGTATTTTCATGGGAACTCGAACATTTACTTCAGAAGCGATTATAGTAAATTTGGCGTTATCTGGATTATAGAAAGAAATATGTAGTTTTTTCACATCACCATAGGGGTGAATTCTAATGATGTGAGTTTCTTCCAGAGATTCAATATAAGTTTGATTTCCTTTATAACTCATTTGGGAACGACCTTCATCGCTATAATTGATTTTTAAATCGAGCGTAGTCGGGCAGCCATTTCCTTCACAGTGCAGGTTGATTTTTATATTCTGGACATTTTGATTTAAATAATTATATTGTATTGTTTGTAAACTTTGATCTGGGAATACTAATTTATCGGATATAGAATTTCCGTCGATAGAAATTTGATAGCCAGGTTTACTTTGAGGAAATGTAAGTGATTCCCAAGTGCGCCAGTTAAAAATGAAAACTTCAATGGCCATGACAACAAGTAAAAAAATGAAATAAGGATAGAATTTCTTTTCCTTCATTTTCCGCTCCCCTGTAAAAATAAATCCCCAATATAGTTCTTAAAAAAATAATACACAATTTATTCAAGAAATTCTATAGTTAGTGTAAAGTTGTAAAAGAAATGTAAGTATGAAGTATGTAGAAAGCCTGGTTTGATTCTGATATACTATTAGCTAAAAGGAGTCCTGAAACATGTTAAAAGAAATAAGTTTAACGCTTTTTCATAATCAAGAATTAATTAGTTTACTTCTAATTGAAGGTGTTATCCTGATTGTTTCTTTTATGATATATAAGAGTTTAAAGAAAAAAAATGAAATAATAAAGCCTCAGTCAAAAGAAACATCCACTGGAAAGGCAGTCTGGAATGCTTTTGACAGTTTAATATGCGGGACAATAACGTTAATGTTCCTGGTTGTTGCATTCTGGCAATTGGGGGACACTGAAATGCCGCAAACGCGCTGGCAGCCAACCCAGTCGAATGAATCTTTTGTTTTACAGATTGCGGATGGAAGCAGTGCCTTTGATCGAATTTATCTGCTTTCTGGTGAGGGGGATAATAATGCATTAGAAAGCGGTTATCAAATTGGTTTAAGAAATGTCTTAATTGAAGGATCCAATGATTTAGTAGATTGGGATAATATTTCGCAAATTGATAACAGCAGTTATCTTCAGTGGAAAATTATTGAAGGACAATGGAATTATCGCTATCTTCGTATCACGGCTGGAGAAAAGAATAATGTTATTAATGAAATTGGATTGAAGCGAGCGGGATTTAATGATTTTTTACCATTGACTGTTTATTCGAGTAATCCTGAAGGCACTTACGATCCGCAGTTGGTTATTGACGAGCAGTCTAAGCTGAAGATCGATCCGTTGTATCTGAATGAAACTTATTTTGACGAGATCTATCATGTCCGCAATGCTCAGGAAATTGCTGAAGGTCAGGTTATGTATGCTTTTGTCCATCCGCTTTTGGGAACGCAAGTTATTGCGTTTTTTATCAAATTATTAGGTAATAATCCTTTTGCGTGGCGATTTGGCGGGGTTCTTTTCAGCGCTGCGATGATCCCTCTGTTGTATGATCTTTGCCGCAGATTATTTAATAAGACTTTTTACGCAGCTTTGGGAGCTGTTTTCCTGGCCTGTGATTTTATGCATTTAACAACGGCGAGAATCGCTACATTGGAACCTTTTTCTGTTTTCTTTATTTTACTGATGACTTATTTCATGATTCGTTATTGCTTAATGAACTTTTATGTGGATGATTTTAAGAAATCATTAGGTTTATTAGCCGCAGCAGGAATTAGCATGGGAATTGGCGTTTCCGTAAAATGGACAGGTGTTTATGCCGGGATGGGACTGGCCGTATTATTTTTCAGCAGCTTAATCAGCCGTTATGTTGAATACAGACAGGCGAAACGATCAAAAGATCTAACTGCATTAGAAAAACATAAAATTGAAGTTTTCCCTAAATACTGTTGGATTACCCTTCTTTGGTGCTGCCTGTGGTTTGTTTTGATTCCTTTGATCATCTATGCTTTATCTTATTCGCCATGTATAATCAATCGCGGCGAGGGATGGAGTCTGGCCGGAGTTTTCAAGCAGACTATGGGGATGTATAACTATCATGCGAATCTTGACGCAACCCATCCTTTTCAATCGGTATGGTGGCAATGGATACTGGATGCCCGTCCAATTTGGTATTATCATCATATCAGTGAGAATCTTGTTTACACCATCTCAGCTTTTGGCAATCCGCTGATTTGGTGGTCTGGGTTTTTTGCGATTCTTTTCTGTGCCTATGAATTTATCAGAAATAAAACAAAAACAGCGGGAATGATTTTAGTCTGTTATTTTGCTCAGCTCATTCCTTGGATGTTAGTCACTCGGTGTGTTTTTATTTATCACTATTATCCTTCAGTTCCATTTTTAATCGTCGCGCTTGTTTACGGATTGAAAAGCTTGGTTGACAAGGATGCTCGTTACGAAAAGCGGATCAAAATTTTTGCCCTTGCCTGTATTTTGCTTTTTGTTTTATTTTTACCTGCGACAGCTGGCTTTGGCACAACTCAAGCTTATATTGATGGATTTATGCGATGGTTTCCAAGCTGGTACTTTGGATAAAAGGAGGGTAAAAGATGAAGCGAAAGCAACAACTGTTTTTTGTTCTATTCTGTCTTGTTATTGCCTTGTTATCTTTAGCTCCTTATTGGACTCATGGAGTTAATCTGGAGCATGACACATGTTTTCACTTAAGCCGGATTGAAGGTTTGGCGCAAAGCTTTAAAGACGGAAATTACATGCCGCGAATTTATCCCTATAAGAATAATAATTTTGGATATGCCAGTCCGTTGTTCTACTGTGATTTTTTCTTAATCATACCTGCCTTGCTCTATAATGCGGGCTTAAGCTTGACGCGCAGCTATCAATTCTTACTTTTGCTTTGCAGCTTTTTTTCGGCTTGGTATATGGGAAAGCTAACAATGAAGCTTAGCCGGCAGCAGCCTGCAATGTATTTGGCTGCATTTCTTTATGTTTTTTCACTCTATCGATTCACTGATATTTATGTTCGCGGAGCTTTAGGGGAAGTGTTGGCTTTTATCTTTATGCCTGTGGCTTTAATTGGAATCTATGAAGTCCTTTGGGGTGATGAAAAAAAGTGGTCTTGGCTAATGACGGGCTATTCAGGCTTACTTCTTTCTCACACGCTATCCTTTTATCTGATGGTTCTAATTTTGATTGTTTTCATCCTTATTCGCTGGCATGTGTTAAATCAGCAGAGGCAGAGGGGAACGGCGATCATCAAAGCAGCTTTATGGGCAATCGGCTTATGTTCCTTTTATCTGTGGCCAATGCTGGAACAAATGACAAGTCAAGAGCTATATTTACATTATTATGCAGGAAGTTCTGATTTGGCGTCAACCGCATTAAATGCCTGGCAATATACTGAAATGACGATGAATTTTTCCGTTTCTAATATTAATTATGATCCAGGACAGGCAATGACGACCAATCTGGGCGTTTTGATACCTATTTTACCGTTGCTCGGCGTATTTCTCTTTAATCAAGAAAAAACAAAAGAAAGTAATTTTCTTTATCTGATTTGCGGCTTGGGTTATCTTTGTTACTTCTTAAGCAGCCGATTATTTCCCTGGGAATACTTTGCGTGGATGCGAATTATTCAGTTTCCGTGGCGATTGATGAGTCTTGCGGATTTATTTCTATGTCCTGCTGCAGCGATTATCTCCGTAAGATTTTTTAGAAGATCGGGCATCATAGTTGTTCCGTTTTTAATTGTTTGTGGAATAGTGGTGGGACTTATACGGATTATGCCCGTTGCTGAAAGACCAATTATTTTTGGGATAGACATGCCGTATGAAGCTTTGATAGATGGAACTTTATTGGATCCATACTATGGCGATTCTTTTTATGTCCGACCTGAAATCGCCGGCGCAGATTATTTGCCAGTAGCTCAAACCGATTATCGTACAGCATCCCGTTGTGTGACTGTTGGAAATAAAGAAATTGCCTGCAGCATTGAAAAACAAGGAAACAAAACAAGTTTTGAAATTACCAAGATGGGAACTAATACATGGATGCAAATGCCGGTAACTTATTACAAGGGGTATACCGCTGCGGCGGTGGATACGAATGGTAAACAATTCAAACTCCCTGTAATAAAAAATAAAGACAGTGGGGTGGTTGAAGTGAATAATAAGAATGTTACGTCGGGAATAATTACTATAACTTATTCAGGAACCTGGATCCAAAAAGCATCTGCGCTGCTTACTTTCTTAACTTGTTGTTTATGGATCTACAGTCAACTTATCTATAGAAAAAAGGATTGATCAATATAAAAATGGGGAATACTATTTTTAGAGGTGAATGAAATGAATTCTATGGATAACGAAATTGTTAAAGATTTAAATGAATTATTAAGAGGGTGTCATATGGGGGCATCGACGTTTAAGGAGTATTTAGTCGAAGCGCAATCAGAAAAGTTAAGAGAAACATTAAAGCATTCATTAGATATTTTCCAGAAACATGAAACTGAATTGACAAGCAGAATTAATTCCTATGGTGAGGATGCGACGGATTCTACTGGGATCATGGCTGTCTTATCTGAAATGACTGAGAAGATTAAAACGATGATGGCAGATAGTGACGAAGAAATTTTGAATCAATCGATAAAAGCGATGGATATGGGATTAAAAGCTTGTCATGATTTTATTGATAGACATAAACAGGTGCCCGAAGAATTGTTATTTGTCATTCATGATCTTGAAGCGGATTACAAAAAGGTTTATCGGGATTTGACTGAATTAAAGCTAAATAATTATTAAGGCTTGATTGCTTAACGCATTCAAGTTTTTTATTTAGAAGAAATCATTAATTTTATAGGCTGTTTGAAGAAGAAAATGAAGCTTTACGAATCAAAATATGATAAACTAGATAAGGTTAAAGAGTTAAGGAGTTCAATATGTTAGAAAAAATAAAAGAAAAATTTTTAAATAAAAGCTTTTTATCATTTGCTTTTATCGGCGCGTTCAATACGATTTTATCTCAGATATTATATATGATTTTCGTTAGTTTCAGTATCGCAGTATCGACTTCAAGTTTACTTGGTGATATTGTTCCTATGTTTTTTTCTTATTTTTTAAACATGCATTTTACTTATCATGAAAAACCGAATTGGAAAAGCTTTATTTCATTTCCAATCAGTTATCTTCCGGGAATTATCATTAATATGGTAATGACTGTGATCTTCGTTAATTGGATCGGCGTGGACAAACTTTTCGCCAAAGCTTTCGCGTTGCCGCTGACAATTCCGATTAATTACTTGACAATGTCCTTAATCGTAAAATTAACATCGAATAAAGATAAAAATTAAGGTGAGTAAGGCCGGTTCCAGTGTTTTCTGGGCCGGCTTTTATAGAAAGTCAGTTTGATCTATGATATGATTTACAAGGTGATTAGGTTATGATTAAAATATTATTAGCTGTAGGTGTTGTTTTATTTTGCAGCGCTGGTTATGGATTGTTCGCTGAGAAATTATTAAAATTAAAGCCGACGGGCTTTACCGCTCCTCTAGGCTTTGTTTTGTTATTATGTACGCTGCAGCTATGCTACTATCCTGTACAGTTCTTTAATGGATCTGTATCTTGGATTTATGCTAGCAGTTATCTTATCTTCGGCTGTTTGCTGCTATACTCTTTATTTCATATTAAGGAATTATTTAAACGTTACTGGCAATGGAATACCCTTTGGATTATAGCTTCATTTCTTGCTTTCATCGCTGTATTTTACCAGTTATTTATCGATATTGGTTTCTCAGATTCGCCAATGTATTTGAATTACATTGCTCAGAACATTGATAATCAACATTTAAATTTATTTAATTTGTATTCTGGAAAGGTGGGCGCTGAGTGGGATGCGCTGTATTTATTCCAAGGTTATTATCATTTCGGTACTTTTTTATGCCATGTAATTAATATTCCGTCAGTTTTATTAGGAATTGGCGGTAAAATTGATAATATTGTAATCTCTACGTGGGGATTAGGCATGATCTATTCGTTGATTTCTTCCATGTTAATAGTCAATTTTGCTGAAGGGTTAAAAATTAAACAAAAAAGTGTTAAGTATGTGCTTATTGCATTTACATTATTTTTCAGTAATTTCTACTATTGGCGAGTTGCCTTTGCGTTCTATGGGAATACATACCGCACTCTGCTAGCTGCTTATTTAATCTATACAGCGTATTGTTGGCTGCGTGATAAAGAAGATTCGTTAAAGTATGTCATGATGTTCATCGTCGGAGCGGGTTTAGCTTGTTCCTCATCTTACTTGTTTATTTCCTTTGCGATTTTATTTAGTTTGGCTGCTTATCTTTTTGTTAGTAAAAAAGAGAATGCCTTTGTTGATATGTCAATCATCGTTTTACCTATGGCAATCTATGCGGCTGCGATGTTTAGTCGGAATAAGGAAATTCCCTGGATTGCGCCCACGCTAGCTCTAATTTTTATAGCTTATTATAGTTTGCGATTCACAAAGTGGATGAAGAAAATTATTGATATAATTGAAAAATTCTTTTTCAAACATGGTAAATTTATTTTCTTTATTCTTATTCCTGTTCTTATGATGATGTTTGCGGCTTATGTTAATTTCTTTAAACCGGATTATTTATATGATTATACCTATTATTTTAATAATCATCAAGATTATGACATGGTCAAAGATTATTATTTCATTTATTCTCATATTTTCGATAATATTCTTAACATTATACGATGGATCGGCGTTATCTTGATTCTTTGGAAAGCTCATTCAGAAGAACAAAACTATATAAAATCTTTATTTGTTATGATGTTGATTTTATTTTTAAACCCATTAGCGACGACCGCGGTGGCCTACTTGATTGCCTCTAATGTATTTTACCGTACTGTAGAAGTTTTGTTTAATCCATTTACAGAGATGTTGATTTTATTGGCTGTTATTCAATGGCTTGATCATCGAGAATGGATAAAACGGATGTTATTAGTTGTTCTTTGTATCGAGATTGTTGTAGGACATGTAGCTTCTTATTTGGATTCTGATTGGGGATTATACACCTTTCATGTAAATGGAGGGAAAACAGTGAATCCGATCTATAAAATCAGTGATGAGGAAATTGAGGCGATACATGTTCTTGAGGGGTTAATTGAGCGTGACCAAAATCGATTTAACGATGAGCATCAACCGACAATTATTTCTCATGCGGAAGGGGTAAGAACTTTTCTTCCTAATGTATATCAGATATTTACTGCACGGGATTATTATTATATTTGGAATCGAGTCGATTGGATTTTCTATGATTTAGCCCGCAGACATTATGATTGGGAAGCTCCAGCAACAGAAGATTATGCTCGTTCCTGTGGTTATTTGGATTATTATGACGTTGATTATCTTATTATTCAGTATTGGGAAAATCCAGAATTTGATAAGGCAACTGATGCTTGCGCGATAACAGAGATAACTACATCTAAATTTAAGATTAAGAGTGTGACAAAAAATGAATAGAAAACGAATATTAATTTTATTATTTTGCTTGTGCTTAACTGTGGTGTTCTGCATACCGTTGTTTTCTTCGGTATCGCTCTATTCAGGTCATGATACTGATTATCATATAGCTAGAATCTATTCTTTATCTAAAGCAATCCAATATCACGATTATTTTCCATCTTTATTTTACCTTCAAAGTTATGGATATGGATATGCTTCGCCTCTTTTTTATTCAAATTTCTTAATCTATATACCAGCAGTTTTAAATGCAATCGGAGTAAATATTACAACAAGTTATAAAATGTTCATTTTTATATGTGTGTACCTAACGTCGCTTTTAATGTTTTGGTGTTCATATCGTATCTTTAAAGATTGTAAAAGCGCTGCAGTTTCTAGTGTTTTATATATCTTTTCAAACTACTTTATAACAGATGTATTCTATAGAGGCGCTTTGGGAGAAGTACTTGCATTTATGATTGTCCCAATAATCATGTTAGGTGCTTATAATCTGATTGAAGGTAAAGGAAATGATTGGTTTTTTCTTACCATTGGGTTTTCGTGTCTGTTATTGGTTCATAATATCAGTTTTATTTTAATATGTTTTGCTTTTGGATTATATCTGATGATTAATATAAGGAAGTTTCTAACAAAACGTGTATTGTTAAATTTGTTTAAAGCAGTGATACTTTCAATAGGGTTAACCGCATTTTTTCTTTTCCCAATGTTAGAACAATTGAACGTAGGGATCTATCGAGTATCATCTTATTTTTCGGATGATAGTTTTGCTAAAAGTCTATTGACGTTTTCAGAAGCGATCTCTATTTTTCCAGGAACCGGTATGATTTGGGGAATGGAGGATAACAAAATTAATATGAGCATTGGAATAATTCAAATTTTTATAATTTTAATTTCTTTATTAAAATATAAAGAAAATAAGCGAGCATTCTTTTTTGCGGTGATTATATTGATTGTAATCTTGATGACAACTCGATATTTTCCATGGGAATATCTGATTAAACCTAATTTTATTCAGTTTAGTTGTCGATTATTAATAATAGCTATACCTCTATGTGCTATTCTTGGAGGGTTTTTGGTTAAGTCAAATTTGCGTTTATCCGTTTTAATAATAATGTTATCAGTAGGCTTCGGGTTATTTCAAATCTATCCTTTGATTTCATTATCAAAAATAGATGAAAATAATCTAAAAACATTAGATTTATACTATAATGGTCAAGGGGACAGATTAAGTGAAGAAATTTGGGCTTTAGGAGCTTTAGATTATATGCCTATAACAATTTACGATCAGCTACAAACTCGTGAGAAAAGTATATTAGTAAATGATGGACAGAGAATTTTAAATTATAAGCAAGATTATAATCTATTAACATTTGAGGATGAGAGAGAGTCTTTAGTTGAATATGTACTTCCTTTAATCTATTATAAAGGTTATAAAGTTGTTGGAATTTTTGATGACAAAGAACAAAGTTTGAATGTATATCCAAATGAAGAAGGGTTTGTTTCTTTTTCAAATAACACTCTTTCAACAAATGTACACTATGAAATAAAATATTCTGGCACTTTAGTTCAAAGCTTAAGTAAAATAGTATCTACCATAAGTATATTTATTTTAATTTACATGAAGTGTTATGAATCAAATATTAAAAATATAAAGAAGGGGATAAAATTATGAGTAAAGTTGCGGTCTTAATTCCATGTTATAATGAAGAACTAACAGTTGAAAAAGTTGTAAAAGATTTTAAAAAAGAATTACCTACCGCGGATATCTATGTCTATGACAATAACTCTAAAGATAAAACTGCAAATTTGGCATTAGCTGCAGGTGCGATAGTTAGAAAAGAAACTGCACAGGGAAAAGGAAATGTTGTACGCGCAATGTTTAAAGATATTGATGCTGACGTTTATATTCTTGTTGATGGTGATGATACTTACCCTGCTGATGAGGTACATAAATTGATTCAACCTGTTCTAGAAGGATGTGCGGATATGGTTATAGGAGATCGCCTTTCTAATGGAACATATTTTGAGGAGAATAAACGAGGCTTTCATGGATTTGGTAATAATTTAGTTAAAAATCTGATTAATTTTCTTTTCAAAAGTAATATTAACGATATCATGACCGGATATCGTGTCTATAGCCGTAGATTTGTAAAAAATATGCCGGTTATGAGTTCGGGATTTCAAATTGAAACTGAGATGACGATATTCTCACTGGTTTACCGCATGAAGCTTGTTGAAATTCCGATAACATATCGAGATAGGCCAGCAGGAAGCGAGTCAAAACTAAATACGTTTTCAGATGGCTTTAAGGTTTTAGTAAAGCTATTTGATTTGTTTAAAAACTATCGACCTATGTTATTTTTTAGTTGTATTTCTATTTTGTTTGTAACTTTAGGTCTGCTAATAGGGATACCGGTCATTACAGAGTTTGTTAAAACCGCATTCATTACTAAAATTCCAAGTGCAGTACTTGCGGCTTCTTTGTTTATTATAGCTTTTCTGCTTTTTATGGTTGGAATTATCTTAGATGCTATTAAAAATCAGATGTGTATTTTATTTGAATGTCAGTTGAACCAATTTGAATATCAAGAAAAGTGTAAAGTGAGGTAAATATGAAAAAATTGTTAATTCTTGCAATCAGTGTATTAGTGCTCACAGCGTTCGGCAGTTTTGCTTTTATTTTATTTAACAACATATATCAAGATAAAGGAAATTTTGATGATTATAGAGATAATGCTCCTGTTGTTAATATTGACGAAACAGAACAAGTGTTAAAAATCACTTCTGACGTTGGAGAGTTAGTTGAAGATTGGAATCATACGTATCGAGTTATGGCACATGCCTTAGGTGGCATTGGAGAGTATGATTACACGAATTCTTTAGAAGCTTTTTATCAAAATTATAATGAAGGTACACGGTTGTTTGAAATCGATCTTGATACAACGTCGGATGGGGATATATGCTTAATTCATACTTGGGAAGATTTTCGTAATAAATTAACGGATATTGGCGGAGATTGGCCAATGTCTACGGACGAGTTTAAGCAAGTTAAGATTCATGGAAAATATAAAACAGTGATGTTTAAAGATCTTCTGAAACTTATGAACGAAATTCCGGATTTTTATATTATCATTGATTCTAAAACTTTTGATATTGATGGATCGAGAGTGATGTATAACAAAATGATAGACGAAGTAAATTCAGTTAATCCAGACTTAATCAATAGAATTATACCTCAAGCCTATACTCCAGATATGTATGTTTTCTTAGATGAGAATTATGACTTTAATAAAATCATATTCACTCTTTACCATTATTATGTTGATTCTGATGGACAAAAAATTTATCAATTTGTTAAGGAACATAAAGTGCCGGTAGTTGTTATGCATATGGATAATGAATGGGCTACAAAAGTAATTACTGATATTTATGCTTATGCTGAAATGCAGGATTATGAAGATCAGTTTACAATCTATATTCATACAGTTAACCAGATAGATAAAGCTTTGAAAATTATTAATGATAATCATTTCTTTGGTGTTTATTCAGATTTTATTACAGAAGAGGCGCTGCAACAAGCTATGATATCTTGAAAATATCTGAATTAGAATAAAATGAGCTATCCTTAAGAAATCGATATGATTCTTAAGAGGCTCTTTCAAAAATAGTGTTGGTGAGAGAAAAACCGAAACAAGAAAGACGCAGATGAGTTCCAGAAATGGGACTCA